>JAFGRV010000405.1 GCA_016934975.1 Spirochaetales bacterium
AAACAATTAAAAAAAATCGCGGAAGAATTTAAAGAGGGTCAGGAGTCTGCAATTGGCATCTATCTCTTTAAGGATTTGCGGATTCAAATCAGCAAATACAAAGCATCAGGGGCGGAAAGATTCGCCCGGCTTTACCGCAAACGCCGTGAGAATGGCCTGTGTGTTATTTGTGCTGTAAAAGTAGCAGATAAGAATCCCCGGACAGGGAAACTGTATCGATTATGTGCAGAACACCGTGACAAAATCGATCGAAAACCTTCCAAATAGCCGGAAGAACTACCACATACGAAAAACACACTTTTTTTCTATGATTTTCCTAATGTCGCATACAAAAGATAACCATTATAGGTGAATGTCCTGCCCAAAGAGGAGAGATAAACTATTCTCATGAGGACGTGGAAAGGGTCGATGTTTTTTTAATATTCTCACGTTTGTGAACAAGCCATCTTTCCCGGGTGGCATTTTAATAGACTACTCATATATAAAATAGAGTAAAAACTTGACTTTTGATACCATTGGGTATACTCTTAATTGTAGAGAATAAGTATGAATACAGGAGTCTTTTGCTGAATCATGAGATAGAGCAATGGGTGAATTTTGTAGCATTAGCCGGATTCTTGATCCCAATTGTGTATCACGATATACGAAGGAAACGAATACCCGATGTGTATACTATCACAGGGTGTTTATCTCTTCTCCTTATCCGGTTTCTTTTTTTTCAAAATTACTTTATCTTTATTGATGGAGCAATAGGTTATATTTTCATATGGCTTCTCTGGTATTTTACCGATGATAAAATAGGCCTGGGAGATGCAAAACTATCAGGGCTCATTGCACTTGGATTAGGACTTATCGGATGGTGTATAGCTCTTTTCTGGGCTTCTTTTACCGGGGTAATTGTAGGCAGTGTGTTAATAGCACTAAAAAAATTAAAAAAAGAGGAAAGTATTCCATTTGCGCCGTTTTTCGCTTTAGGTGGGATTATTTCATTTTTTACAAAAGATTTATTCATGAGGTTGTACTATGTATTTCAATAGAAACGCTATTAAAAAAGCAAGTAAAATGTTCATTTTCGTATTATTTATTTTATTTTTGACACAATCGCTTTACGCAAAAAAAATCGATAAATTGGAGTTCTATGATCAGCCAATTACGGATATCCTGCTTGCTCTCGCCGGGATCGGCGGAGTGTCAGTTGTACCGGACGAGACTATTTACGGAAGAGCATCTTTTGTATTTGTGGATATCGAGTTCGAAGAAGGACTCCGTATATTCTTAAGAACATATAATATGTACCTTAAAATCGAGAACAATATCTATTATGTCTCGAAAATTAATATAGAGTATAGTCCCGGCATCCAGCTCATTACAAAGATCGATGCGGAAGATGTAAATCTTACAATATTAGTAGAGGCCGTCTCAAAAGCAATCAATAAAACCGTCTTAAAGGATTCTCTCCCGACAATAACCCTCTCAATTCACCAACAAAACATAGCCATTAAAGATTTACTGGAAATCCTTATCGCCCAGGCACCGAATCATACCCTCGTTGTTTATCCATCATACTATCATATTCAATTGAAACCCACGCCGACCCCGGATAAATCTGCACCGACCCCGGATCCGAATGCAAAATTCTTCACGAAAACAGGTGATTTGTATAGCATTCAGGAGGAACGAAAGCGTTTTAAAGAACTTCTGGAAGAATTATTCAAAAAAGAAGGAGCCGAATATCAGCTTCTTATTCAGCGTGATGTTCTTATTGATACCTGGATCAGATTTCTTAATAAAACTTTTGAACAGATGTTACGGCTTCTCTGTGAACAGGGAAACGCGGATTATAAACAAATTAATGGTGTTTATTATGTCTTTGAAATCGCCCAGCGGGATATCGTTAAAAAACTCAAGGAAACGATGATTGTTTCCCTGCGGTATATAACTGCTCAGGACCTTCAACGTCTTCTCCCGCCGGACTTAGGTTCAAGTAAATTTTACAGGATTGATACAGGCAATAACGTGATCATTCTCAATGGAAGTGCGGATGAAATTATTCCAATCGCCGAATTTATCACCATGCTCGACCAACCTATGACAACCACACAATACTACCGGTATGATCTCAAATTTATAAAAGCGGCAAATTTCCAGGCCTTGTTGCCGGAGGATTTTAAATTCCTGAAAGTTGTCCAAATTCCCGATTCCGATTCAATTATCATACCTCTCTCAATCGAGAGAAAAGAGAGTCTGGATAAATATGTGGAACTCCTTGATCAACCCTTGCCATCCTCCGAAGTTCGCCTGAAATATATCAAATCCGAGGATTTGGTCAAAAATATACCTCCCTCTGCAAAGAAAGAGGACATCGTCATCACTCAGGATCCATCAATTATATTTTTCAAAGGCCCCCTTGAGAAACAAGCAGAGTTCAGACGTGAACTTTCCATATTCGATCAGCCCGCACCCCAGATAGTCTATAATGTCCTTGCCATTTCTTATCAAAAACAGGAAGGATTGTCCTGGCAGCAGACTGATAATCCGAATATAGCCATCAGCGACTCCAGTTCGCTCAACAGCGTTATTTCCGGAAATATAGGAAATTTACTCACTGCGAATTTCGACATCCCCTCGATTCTCGGTTACCACCTTGCATCTTACTTGAGTTTATCATTAAATACTAAAAACGCGGAAATTCTTACGGATACAACCTTGTATGCTCTCTCCGGTGAAAAAGTGAGTTTTAATGATACGGAAGTATTCCGCTACTCTGTCGGAGTTACCGATACCACAACCGGCGAAGCCTCGACAACCGTAGCCGGCCCGACGGAATCAATAGAAACCGGGTTTATCCTGACCATAGAAGGGTGGGTTTCCGGAGACGGTATGATTACAATGGGAGTAGATGTGACCATATCAAATCAGGGAAGTTCAGCCGATGTTGCCAGCGGTAATCTTGGAACAACCTCTGAAAAATCAATTAATACAAAATCACGTACAGCCTCCGGGCATCCGATTAAAATCGGCGGGCTTATACGGGAAAATGTAAATGAAACTATCGAAAAAATACCGCTATTAGGTGATATTCCCATAATCGGACTGCTCTTTCAACGGAAAAATGAATCGAACACCCGGAGTGAAATTGTCGTCTATATTCTTCCCCATATTGTCATGTCCGTACAGGAAAAAGCAGATACGGGAAGACGCTTAAAAAGACTCTATACAAAATATTTTACCGAGGAAAGTGAAGGTATTTAATTATGGAAGAGATTGATGATTTTGTCTATGATCTTCCGATGGTACAGGTGTCCCTTTCCGATTTTAAGCCTCTGCCAGAAGGAGACAAACAATATCCCCTGGAATATATTGAAAATAATGGTGTTATCCGGTTAAAAGAGGATGATGACATGGTATTCGTGGGTGTGGTTGATACAAAAAATCATACCTTACTGGAAAACCTTAAAAATTTTCATAAAAAGAGAATAATTTTCTGCGCTGTAGATAAGAACGAATTCTCAGCATTCTTAAGTGAACGCCTCGCTGCAACAGGAATGGAGAGCGAGCTCGGCGATAAGCCTGAAAATGAAAAAATTCTTTTAGATAAACTCGCAAATGACGCCCCCATCGTCATGCTTGTAAATAGTATTATGATCGAAGCCATCAGAAAAGGCGCATCGGATATACATATCGAAGGATTTGATGATGAGGTCTACGTCCGCTACCGGATAGACGGACATCTAAAAACGATATCCAAGATCGATAAAGACCGTTTTGCAGCGGTTGCTTCACGTCTTAAGATTATGGCTAACCTGAACATAATGGAAAAGCGGCTTCCCCAGGATGGAAGAATCTCCGTACACCTCGGAGACGATGAAATTGATTTACGTGTCTCTATTATTCCGATTTCCAATGGAGAATCTATCGTTTTAAGGCTTTTCAATAAGAAGAGAACTCTTATAAAACTCGATAATACGGGATTTTCCAAAGAAATACTCGCCGAATTCAGACTTAAATGTCAGACCCCGAACGGATTGATGCTTGTGACAGGTCCCACGGGAAGTGGAAAGACGACAACTCTTAGTGCAATCCTCCAGGAGCTGAACTCGGAAATTGTAAAAATTATAACAATAGAAGACCCGATAGAGTATGTGACAAAAGGTATCAATCAAATCCAGACAAACGAGCGCATCGGACTTACCTTTGACACAATCCTCCGTCGTGTATTGCGCCAGGACCCGAATATCATTATGGTGGGTGAGATTCGTGATTCCGATACGGCAGATCTTTCTATGCGGGCTGCTCTTACGGGACACCTTGTTTTTTCAACCCTTCATACGAATGATTCTGTTTCGGTTATTACACGATTAAGAAATATGGGGATCGAGCCCTATCTTCTTGCGGCGGTATTGCGGGGTTCCCTTGCCCAGAGATTAGTAAGAAAAAGCTGCGAACATTGCCGGGAATTAATTAAACCGACCCCTGCGCAAATCGGACTGCTTACCAGGTTTAAAATACCAAAAAATACACCGATTTACGAAGGTAAAGGTTGTGACGAATGTAACGGAACCGGATACCGCGGAAGAATCGGGGTATTCGAATATTTTTCCGTTGATGCGGAAGTAGAGGAAATGATAATAAAAGGGGTAAAAGATTCTTTAATTAAGGAGTATCTTGTGTCCAAGGGAATGAAATCCCTTTTAGCGGACGGGATAGACAAAATAATTAAGGGAGATACAACAATCGCGGAAGTAGAAAGGGCGGTAGCCGGATAATGCCACTATATAATTGTAAACTTGCAGACAATACGGGAAAAACGATTCAAATTATCAAAGAAGCTCCGAATGAAGAGTCTTTGATTCTTGAACTCATGCAGCAAAAATTTTCTCCTCTGAAAATAAGGGAGATTAAATCCAAGGAAGAGACCATTTCAACAGGGAAACGATTTTCTCAGACTGTTATCCTGGAATTTACCGAAACCCTCTCTCTTCTTCTCTCATCCGGTCTTTCACTGAAAGATGCCCTTGATGTCATAAAAACTATTTTTACAAAAGGACCGGTAAATAAACTTACCAACACCCTTGTGGAAAAGATCAAAAAAGGAGATTCCTTCCATCAGGCATTAGATAAATACAGTACAAGTTTTCCCCCACTCTACCGGGGGCTTGTAAAAATCGGACAAAAAATAGGATCCCTGGAGACTATTTTTGCACGCCTGGCAGATTATCTGCGGGAGAGTAAAAAGATAAAAGATAAGCTGATGAATGCCTTATCCAATCCCCTCATGACTATCGGCTTCGCCATCGCCTGTGTCGTGGGAATGGCGGTTTTTATCTTTCCGCGGCTTAAAGATATTTTTAGTCAATTACAAGCTGATGTCAGCTCACAAATTACTAATTCAATGGCCATGGTAAATACTTTTTTTGTTTTCGGAGGTATTTTTTTAGTCTTCCTTATAATTTTTATCATTGCGGTGTATTTTATCCGGCGCAGCACCGGGCCCCTCCGGTTACAGCTCGATAAACTCTTATTACGGATCCCTATTTTCGGGAAAATTCTGTATCTCCAGGAAAGCCTTAATTTCCTCTTTGCCATGGAAACACTTACGGGAAGCGGTTTTGCAGTAGAAGACGCATTACCCGAAGCCGGTAAAGTATTGAGCAACATGGCCCTTTCTTCGGGAATCGATAAAATCAGGCAACGGGTTATCAAAGGAGACCATCTTTCAACATCATTTTTAAATGATCCTTTTTTTGAGGAACGGATCGGGAGATGGATGTCCATCGGTGAACGGTCAGGAAAAGTGGATTTGGTATTCGGACAATTACGACAGTATTATCAGGAAGAAATGGATAAATGGTCGACACGGTTTATGGGTGTTGTGGAACCGATGCTCACGGTATTCGTGGGAATAATCATCATTGGATTCATATTTATTTTCTTTCTTCCGATTTTTTCTATATATCAGGCAATACAATATTAATTACGGAGGTAATAGTATGAATAAAAAAGATTCAAACCGCAAATATCCATCTCAGCTATTAAAACGATGGAAACAAAAACGAGCTCTACTTAAAAAAAGAAATCGTGAATCCGGCGCCACATTCATGGAAGTATTGGTCACAATAGCAATTATCGCCATTTTAATGACAACTATCGGACTTGCTGTCGTCCCATTTTTAGGTCAATCCCAGATCTCCGTCGCCAAGACTAATATTAAAACGATTGAAACGGCACTTACCGCATATTTTACCATGAATTATGAATATCCCGATGACTCGGAATGGAAAGAAGCAATAAAACCATTTATTCAAAAGAATGAAATACCACCTGATCCGTGGAAAAATGAATATATCTATGTAAAACCGGGTCCGGATGATCTTGATTACGGGATCAGTTCCGCGGGACCGGATGGAATACAAGGAAATGAAGATGATATCAATTCCTGGGAACTCTAAGGAAAAAGAAAAAGGATATATTCTCTTTGATGTTCTTATAACACTCCTGATTCTCTCCCTGGTGATGACATCGATATTGGGCGGTTTTTCACTCCTCGGCAGTCTTGTTGGTAAATCATGGGAACGGTCGCAAATTATAATTCAAGATAGGAATGATTTTGATAAAATACAAAGGATACCAACAGAGTAATAAAGAAGATGGATCCACATTTATAGAACTACTTGTTGCAATAACGATCATGAGTATTTTAGGGGTAACGATGTGGATGGGCTTTGCAACGACTGTCCATCTTATTCGTACCGTCCCCGAATCAACAAGACTTATTCAGGAATTTATTGCCCTGGATTCAGTACTCAGAGAATATATGTCCCGGGTACGACTCCCTTTCTGGCAGCCGGAATTAGATTTCTATACAGATTCGTCATCAGCTCAATTTCCCTTTTATGAAGGAGTGGAAAATAAATTTCTCCTCATAGAATTTTATGAGAATGAGATTAGTATTAAAACATTTGAAGAAGAAAGTGATGAAGACCCGGTAACTCTCTTTAAAACCGGTCCTTTTTCTTCCGTGACCTTCAATGAGGTGACGGAAAAAGGCCTTGGGCTGATAGGTATTGAACTGACATTAAAACCTGAACATGAAAAGATCGATGAGTTTACGATATTCGCGCGTTTTGGAGGGTTTTCATTCGAAAAATCATGAGTAATGAAAAAGGTTCTTCATCAATCGTTGTCCTCGCTATTGTAATGTTCCTTTCGACAGTATTCCTGGCTATGGTTATATTCGTGCAAACAAGTCTGCTGGTAGAAATGGAAAACAAAAAAGCAACGGAACTCCGGAAACTCCTTATTGAAGAGGCCCAGGAAGTGGTAACATTACTCCAGGAAGATCTCGATGAAAGAGAATCCGATTCCTCGAACGATCCGGTGTGGGATTATGTTAATACGAACGATGATATCGAGCTCAAGGATGTGGGAAGTTATCTCAATCCCAATTGGATTGATCCCTCTGTGTTTGAACATATCAATAAAACATTACTCCCCGCACCCCGGAGAGTCTTTAAGAATTTGACCGAGTCCGGTTTTAGTGAACTTACGACATTTTGGGACGAAGAAGGGATACAACTCAATCTGGCAGAGGGGTATAAGGATTTTTTTGAGGAAGAAGTGATAGAAGAGTTCATGACACCGTATACCTATTTTAATATCAACCTCTGCTTTGAGTACGTATTAAAAAAATTATGTGAGGTCCGGACGGGAAGCGAGAATGATTCGATTGATTTCCATTCGGCTATTAAGGAAAAACTCCTCCAGAGAAAGGTAATCCTGGACCAGTATGGGCCGAATGGAATTGAACAGTGGTTTTTAAAGACAAATGGAATTAATCCCGGGCTGTTAAAAAAAATGTTTCCGGTATTGAACGCGAATCCTGTATTAAATGTTAATTTTGCACCGGAAGAAATCATACGATCTCTTCTTTCTTATAAACCCTTTGGTATTCAGAATCCGAATTATGTGGCAGACCGTATTATAAACAAAAGGGAAGATGATAAAAACAAAAAAGGATTGACTACAAAAGACCTAAAAACTATAATTGATCCTAATGATAAACTGAAATATCCCGGACCAAGAATTTTTCACTATTTAGGGACTATTACTAATTTCTGGGAGATCAAGGTAACTATCGGAGAGGCATCATTACGATGGATAATAGCACGAGTTCCCGGGCTAAAACAATCAGATGATCCGTATTACAAGCTGATAGAAGAGCAAATACGGTTAACACCGGAAAAAGAAAAAGTTGACCCGGAGGATGTGGAAGAAAGCGATCCGGAAGATGAATCAAACAATAACGAATCGAGCGACATTGATGACGGAACAGGCAATATGGATAATATCGACCCTGATTATACGGATGATTCGGAGAATCAACTTATAGAAGAGGATAGTTAATGTATGAAGAACATAGCGTATGCGCATAAAAGTGATAACAAACTAAAACTTTATTTATTCGACCAACCTGATGAAGTAGCGATGCCCGGTTCGTTCCAGGCTCTTATGATGTCGCGACTCGATTTTTCCGTTATTGTCACTGAAATACCTCCGGTTCATCCCAGCGAAATGGAAAATTTACTTACCTTTAAACTGCGGAGTCTTTATCCCGGAGATCCGGAAACGACGGTCTTCGATTACAAAATAATTATAAAAAATAAGCAACGATACGCGGTTTTATTTATTACTTCCAAAGAAACGGTGGCAACGTATAAAGAACTGGCTTACGGGAAACCCCTTATTTTACCTTTCCCTGCTATTAATAAAATGGCAAAATTATATGAAAATGATAATTGTATTTTTTATTTCTGGCATAAAGACTGGATAGACATTACCATATATGAAAAGGGCGTATTTACCTCTTCTTCCGCAGTGAAAAGAGAAAAGGAAACCTTTCTGGATTTTCTTAAAATCAGAAATATTCTTCCTAAAAATTATAACGAATACAAGAATATATTTATTTGCCTAAAAAGCGAATCACCTTATATTCAGGAACAATCCCGTGATCTTTTCAAAGAGACAAAACATATACGATTTACCCCGGCAGAAGATGCGTTATCTTCTCTTTCTAAAAAAACAGACTATTTATTCAAAAAAAGAAAACAAACCTTTCTTTTTTATAAGAAATTAAAGATTGAAATGCTTCTTCTCCCTCTTATCCTTATCATAGCTCTTTTATTTAATAAATATATCGATAACAGGGCACATTATTTAATAAATCTGAAAAGAACCCTGAATGAACGAATTCAAATATACAGAAAAGTTCAGGAATATACAACAAAGAAAAATACATTGAACGAATTACTGGCACAAAAACCAGCGGATGTATTTTTTATGCTCTCGGAGATATCAAAAATATTCGGAAACAGGACAAAGATTCATACCTTCGAATTCTTAACGAAAGAGAGAACCATCGCCGTTCAAAATGCAACAAATAAGAGGAAAATAAAAGAATACCATTTTATTATCAAAGGTATCACTCAAGTCGATACCCTGCAGTATATTGAAATTTTTCGAAGAAATCCATATTTTAAAGATGTGACTATTCCAAATGTTTCGGGAAATGAATTTCACATGGAAGGTATTTTTGTAAAAGGAGATTTCTATGTTGACGAGTAATGAAAAAAAATTATTATATGTACTCGCCATTATCCTCATAGCATGTGCTGTAGCATTATTTTTCTATTTGAGAATTACCATGCCTGAAACAGGACTGAATGCGCTGAATAAGAATATTCTGGACATTGAGAATAATGTTAAAAATTTGAGTCTTACGGAAGATAAGGATGAAAATCTCTTTACGACAATTGAGAAAATAGAACAGGAAATTGAAAAAGAACGGAGTAAATTTTATAAACCGGAAGAAATTGATATTGCGACTTTAGGATTAAAAGTCAAGGACTTACTCTCAAAAAATCAGTTAAGGATTACAAATCAACGGACCATAACCCAGAAGGATGTTAATTTTATAGAATTTTATTGTGTAGGAAAAGCTAACCACCTGTTCAATTTTTTAGCCGGTGTTTCAAAAGCAGAAAAATACTGGCGGATTGATTCATTTTCAATTCAATCAAAAAAAATTGACGGTAATATCGATGCAAGAATGAGGATTACGTATGAAACAATCACTACAGACAATAATTAAGATTGTTCTTTTACTGCTCATAGGAATAACCTTATCTATTTATTTTATCCCCATGTCTACGGAAATACCTGCGGAAATAATTAATCCGGTCCAAAAAGAAGATAAATCAAATACTGTGGATACCGAAGCGACAAAAATAGTCTTACAGAATCCCGATAATGTCGCCGTCTTATTCGGATGGATTAAACCGAGTCCCACACCAACCCCCATCGTGACCCCGGTTCCGACTGCAACGCCTGTTCCTACTCCCGTGACACCCGGATGGCTGAAACTTATCGGAAAATCCGAGGAAAACAACAAACAATACTATTTATTCAAAGATGAGAGATATTCTACGCTTATAAAAGTTGCAAAGGGAGTTGCGGATAAAGGTTGGTCTTTTGTGAAAGAAACCGAGAATGGATATTTTCTTACCAATGCCGGACAGGAATATTTTGTCCGAAAATAAGGAGTTATGTGATGCATACTATAAAAAAATCAATATTAATGTTAATTTTAAGTCTTTTGCTTTTTTCTTGTCTTACAGGACCTTCGAGTACGGATGATTTTTTAACGGCACCGCTCAATGGTAAAATTTTTGATGAAGATAATTTACCCTGCAGCGGCGTACTCGTGACTGTCAATAAAAATATAAAAGTGAAATCTGATATAAACGGCCGGTTTGTCATACCGGACCTTCCCAAAGGCGAACATACCTTTATTCTCACGAAAGATGATTATGAAGTTTTGGAATTTAAATTTGATTTTATCAATAAGAATCAGGTATTATGGCTAAAAATGATTTCTTTGGATCAAATGATCAGACAGATAGAAGTTTATATGGACGATAAAGACTATTTCGAAGCGACGAAACTTATCGAAAGAGCTCAAAAAATAGATCCTGATAATTCGATTCTTTTCTATCTTAGCGCTGTTTTTTATATACAAAACAAACGATTTGAAGAAGCATCGGGTGAATTGACAAAGATTATTGATAAAGGCGAAGAGGATCCCATTGTTTATCTTACATTAGCAGACCTGTATCAGAATCATCTGGGGGACCCGGCCAAGGCACTGGATTATCTTCTAAAATATGCTGCGTATAACATGGATGAGAAAATTCAAAAAAGGATTGATTATCTTCGCAGTATTGTACCTCAAACATAGACAGGTTTGTTCTTTTAATCTGAAAGCTGTTACACTATAATTATGAATTATACCGGTTCTTGTCAAAATCCTGTATTTTGACAAGAACCGTTCTTCAATTATTTTATTACGGTCTTAACAATTAAAAATTACATGAAATAATCCCAACATAACATTGAGCAATACGCAGAGCATCAACAATATCGATATTCCCGTCTCGTGTAACATCTGCCGCCGCACTATTAAAATGAGCAGGTGATAACCCGACATAATATTGTGCTATGAGCAAGGCATCAACAATATCGATTGTATTGCTGGAATTAGTATCACCGGGCAATACGCCGGGAGGTGATGTAGGAGCAGGTGTATTAACCGGATCACCGGAAAGCAGCGAACTAAGGGCCGGATACCATTTATCGGATATTTTCTGTATCCCCGAATCATTCGGATGGACACCATCAGAAGTATCGGAATAATAAAAATTAGTCCATTGATCGATCACAATAATCGGAGATTGGGATGTTGTTTTACTGCTCGCCCACCCTGGAATAGCGTTATTAAGGTTTTGTACATTCACATCACAGGTCGCACATGATTGCGCGGGGTCCATGGGAATAATCTGGGCCACGAGAATCTTCATATTCGGATTATTATCCCGCATTTGATCTACCAATTTACTATATGCATTTATAATAGTAGTGGTATTCCTGTTGCTCCAGCAATCATTTGTCCCGAAATGCATTAAGACGATATCCGGATTAGTGGCTGAAAGCCAGCCAACCAATTGATTCTGATCTGCCACCGTGGTGCAGAGAGCACCACCATGACCCTCATTATCACCATCATATGGTATTCCGCACCCCTGAGGCCCCAGGGTCCCGACGAAATCGATATTCGTAAATCCATTATCCTGCAATCTATTCCATAACAAAGCACGCCAGCAGCCGGGTGAACCGGTGATTGAATCACCAAGTGGCATTATCCTTGTTTGAGCATAAAGTGCCGTTCCTGCGCATACAAGAAAAAACAGAAGGATTAATACTTTCACGTCTCTTTTTAGCATACTCTATCTCCTTTTGATATTATTCACTCGTAAGCCTTATACTGACTTTTCTATTATATTAGAAAATTCATTTTTAACGCTTTTGTATTACTAAACCGGTTTAGTAATACAAATCAACTCATTTCTAAAACATATAGCAAAAAAAAAAGTATAACTTATAACTTATACTTTATAATATCATAACCACCTATATAGCGCAAGTATTAATTTTTCTGAAGAATTTACGCTATAGAAAAAATTCCTTTACTGATCTAAAATAAATTGAAGTTGATATAAAAAATGATTAATTTGAAAAGGGGTTTAAGGTAATGACTCCATAGCGTTTCATAGTACTATAAAAACTACTGCAAATAGAGACTTTTTGTCTCACGGAATTATTAGAGTATTTTTCTTTCAGGAATATAATATAATTGTCCACATGAATCGCATTACATAATACCGGATTTATTCCCTGACTTTTTATATAGCTGATAAAGGCGGATATCTCACGGGAATAAAAAAGCCGTGTGTATGGGGATTTCTTTGTTTTTATCCAGAGTTTAATATAATAATTTATAAGAGGGTAATTGATTTAGGGAATTATCCCGACTCTCCTGCTTCCTTTATAATCAGGGATTTTACATCATCTGATAATCTGAAATTTATTGTTTCTTCTAATTTTGTTATCTCTTTAGAAACTGAGGTGATAAGCTTTTTCTTTTTTGCATGCAATAGAATTCCAATTGTCCCGATAACATTTACATTCAGACCTCGTGCGATTTTTCTGGCCTGTTTATCATCAAGTAAACAATAATCAAATCCGTTTTCAAGATAATACGTCAA
>JAFGRV010000045.1 GCA_016934975.1 Spirochaetales bacterium
CGATTATTTGTATAATTTTTTTTTATTTTTGTTCAACCGGTGTTCCATGACAATTGTCGTATAATATTTCCCCTTCCTTTATAAATCCATATTTCTTATACATACGGATTGCCCCGGTTTTGAATCGTGAACTAGAAGGAATATTTTTTTCTAAAGCTTGTCGAATAAAAAATATTCCGTTATACTATCGATACTTCGTGCTTTGGCCGGTTATTTATAAATCTTTTACTTTTTTTGTATTACCGAATTCCACAGATATGCCGGTTGAAACGCTGGAAGGGGACTTCTAAGAATTACTGTTTTAGAGATCCTCATAAATTAAAGGAGCAAGAGAATGGCAGAAAAACCATGTAAAGGTGATCATGAGGGACATATCTGTGTCCTGGCCAGTAAGGGCCTTTTTGATCAGATTATGAAAATAACAAAAGATCCCAAGTATATTTGTTTTACCTGCGGACGTGTCGCGGATTCCGAGAAGAATCTGTGTAATCCTATGAAGTATTAGTGTTTTGAAGCTTATTTTTAATAAAATAAGCCGGAATATTTTACAAAGATTTAAAATACTATGTTCAAAACACTAACCTTACAGGTGCAAAAAAAAGCCGGACAATTGTCCGGCTTTTTTTATATCATCGAGCTATTTGCAAAAGTCCAATAATAGGAGTTGTTCTTTTGCAAGTATCTTGGTGAGAGTACTCACCTTGAGCATTTTTATTTTTTTGTATTAAAAGGAATTAAAAATGCTCCACATTTATTAAGGTTGGCTCTTGCATGTAAATTGGCGAGAGTACTCACCTGATATTTTTGCAAGAGCCTCTATCATATAAGTTAGAATAATCCTGTTATAAGGTTATTAAGTGCGATAAAAACGGAAACAAAGACGATTGAAACCATGGACATAAGTTTTATCAGGATGTTGATTGATGGTCCCGAAGTATCTTTAAATGGATCGCCTACTGTATCACCGACAACTGCCGCTTTATGAGCATCGGAGCCTTTTCCGCCATGTTCACCTTTTTCGATGAATTTCTTTGCATTATCCCACGCACCGCCGGCATTTGCCATCATAATAGCGAGGACAAATCCGCTGGCTAAGGATCCTGCCAGGAGTGCGATGACTGCAAAGGGTCCAAGAATAATTCCCGTTGCAATGGGGGCTATGAGTGCCAGTAATGACGGAAGAATCATTTCCCGCTGAGCACCTTTTGTGGAGATTGCCACACATGCCGCATAATCCGGTTTTTCTGTCCCCTTAAGAATTCCCTTGTGTTCCCTGAATTGACGACGAACTTCATCAACCATGGCACCTGCTGCTTTCCCTACGGCACTCATGGAGAGTGATGAAAATACGAAGGGAAGCATGGTTCCGAGGAAAAGACCCACAAGGATCACCGGATTCAGGAGATCAATTTTTAAATAGGTGATGTCGACAACAGCTCCTGCTTTTACCCATTCTTCAATATTTATAATTCCCCCATAGAAATTTTTGAATCCTTCGCATATTTGTACAGTACCGCCTTCCAGGCATGATTTAAGGAATTCAAGTACCTTGTTTCCGTATTCTGCCAACAATGCAAGAGCGGTAAGAGCGGCGGATCCGATGGCGAATCCCTTTCCTGTTGCCGCAGTCGTATTACCAAGAGAATCAAGGGCATCGGTTCTTTCCCGGACTTCCGGTTCAAGATGTGCCATTTCCGCGATTCCTCCGGCATTATCCGCTACAGGACCGTATGCGTCTGTTGCAAGGGTTATACCGAGAGTAGAAAGCATGCCTACTGCTGCCATTCCGATTCCGTAAAGACCTGTTCCCCCCTGACCTGCGAGAAAATATGCGGAAAGGGTAGCAACAACAACGGTAAATACGGGAATCAAGGTTGATCCCATTCCCAGGGATAATCCGCCGATAATAATTGTTGCGGGACCGGTAAGTGCTTTTTTCGCGAGATTTGTTGTGGGTTTATAATGATCAGAGGTGTAATACTCGGTAAAATACCCGATAATAATTCCCGCTGCAAGACCGACCATCATGGCACCCCAAATCCCGATATAACTCATACCCAGGATCATGTAAATCATGATAAATGAGAATACCGCGATGAGAACCGCGGAGGAATAAATTCCGATTCGCAAGGATTTTAAGAGTACGCTTTGTGAGGCACCTTCTTTTGTCCGGACCAGGAAGGTCCCGAAGATCGAGCATAAAACACCGACGGTCGCGATGGAGACAGGGATCTGGATAGCGCTGAGGACCGAAGCACCGGGAATATGCTGAAATGCTACTGCACCCAAAGCCATGGTCGCGATAATCGAACCTACATACGATTCGTAAAGGTCCGCCCCCATTCCGGCTACGTCACCGACATTGTCGCCGACATTATCGGCGATTGTTGCCGGGTTTCTCGGATCATCTTCCGGGATTCCGGCCTCAACTTTGCCGACCAGGTCTGCGCCGACATCCGCGGCTTTTGTAAAGATACCTCCCCCAAGACGGGCAAAAAGGGCGACGGAAGAGGCACCCATTCCAAAGGTAATCATAATCGGGGGAATCTCATGAACGGGGACCTTCATCGTATTTAATACAAGCCACCAGATGGAAAGGTCGAGTAACCCGAGTCCGACGACAACCATCCCCATGACGGTTCCGGAGCTGAATGCTACCCGGAGTCCCGAATTAAGGGATTTCTTGGCAGCCCATGTTGTCCGCGCGTTTGACCGTGTGGCGATGAACATCCCGATAAACCCGGCAAGTCCGGAAAAAAGACCGCCTGTGAGAAACGCGAAGGGTACGAATGGGGATATGAGATTCAGGCCAAAGGAAAGTACGCTAAAGAGAACAAAAAGAACAGCGAGGAAAATACCCACAATCACATATTGCTGTTTAATATAAGCCATGGCTCCCAGCTGGATGTGTCTGCTTATTTCCTTCATTTCATCGGTGCCCGCATCTTTCTTTAAGATGCTCAGGGCAAGAAAAAGTGCAAATATAAGGGCTGCACATGACCCTAACCATGTTATCCACATAATATCCGTCCCGCCGGAATCACCGGTATTAGAAAAGGCAGAAGCTACTGGGAATAGGAATATTATGAGGACAATCACAAATAAAGCGTTTTTTTTCATTATATTTGTTATCCTCTCTTATTAAAAAATTAAAATTAAAAAATTATAAATGATTTGAATCAATGTAGATAGAAATGTATATTACGTCAATAACCTAAGACAAATCTCTTTAAAAACCTTGATCCGGGGAGTTGGGATTCTGCTTAAGAAACAATGACACAAAAAAGAATAAATACTTGCACTAATTTTACCTGAATGATACCATCAAGAGTTGTGAAGAATTCAATTTTATTGCCTTTGTTTTTTTTACTCTATTTTCTCCTTTTTTTTATATTTTTATCAATTGTGTCTGTATTTTATCACGTCATTGTAAATCATGTAGATCTTCAGCATCTTTCCCCGGAGAATATCTATTCATATATCATGTTCAGTATGATGGAAGTCCTCCCGGCAGTCATTCTCTTTGCCCTTTTTCTGCTTTTCTTCAGAATATTGATAAAACCGGGAAACAGGATTCTTTCATATGTCTTTACTGTTATCACCTCGACACTTTTACTAACAGGGAGTATCATTGTCATCACGATGATAACTCCTCGAAAAGTACAGGAATCCCGTGAACCGGACAGCTTTATTAATGCCGGCTATTTTAATGAACTCGGAGATAATGTCCTCTATACCGGGGCAATACGCAAGGATATTCTCTCGGATAATCTTTTACTTGATATTTCAAATACGAAAAAAAATCAAAAACTGTTTTATTCCGATAAAGCATACGGAGAGGAATTTAACGGAAAGATGGAAATTACCTTTTCCGGAAGTCTTAGAAAAAAGATTATCCTTGACCGGGATCTCCTTAAAAACCGGTATGTATCGATGGATTTTTTTACGAAGGAGCTCCTTTCTTCGTATAATATATTTACAACAGATTTGAAAAAATACGCGGCACAGGGGGGATTGGCATTTTATCTCCTATGCTTTGCCTTCTGCTTTCTTATAATGACAACGAATATGTTTATGAGAATATCGAAATGGCCCCTTTTTAATTTCATTTTTTTATTCTTCATACTTACGGGAATTTTTTTCCTTTACAAATTGTACGCAACGATTATCCTCGTGGAAATACAAAAACTTATAAGTGATTCCTTTTTTATTTCCTTGATACCGATACTTGGGATGATTGTTTTGGGCGTTTTATTTTTTCTCTTTGATATTCTTTTTGTCCCATCTTCGATAAATGACGAGGTTGCGCTAAGTTGAGTAAATCGAGTTTAGGGAAAATCGGCCCAATTCTCCTGGGTTTTTATGTCATAAGTCTTATCATTCTTTTTTTCTTTGCCTTGTTGTTTCCTTCTCCTCACATAATGAAACATTTTTATATTGATAATGCGATTAAATGGGCACTCTATTATTTTATCGAGTTTTTTATACCGATTCATACAACGGCAGTCCTTATTATCTATTCCCTTTTTACGGATACGGAAACAGGCGTGAGCGGCAAGGGTTCTCTTGTGCGAAAGCTCGTATCGTCTGTTCTTGTCCTTTTTATGGTTCTCACCATTCTTTATATAATTTGCCTGTTGTGGATTCATCCTCAAATAATTTCCGGTATAAAGGAAAATGAAACCAAAAGTGAACTGGCGCAAAATTATTATACTCAGGCATCTTCCGAATTACTTATGGCGGAAAATGTCATCGGTGAAATGAAAGAGAAACATATCAGGAATGCTTTTACTTACATCGTATCGTGTTTAAGGCTGAATCCGGAAGATCATGACGCTAAAATAATGGAAACTGAAATCAGGAAAAAGATTATAGAATCCAATATTCAATTAGTAGAAGATGAACCGGTGGATGAATCCCGGGATTTTGATGATAACCGGGACTTTATCGAAGGCATGGACGCAGACGGACTCATGGAGCAGGCACAGCGATCCTTCGAGAAAGAAGATTATTTTTCTTCATATTATTATGCATCCATGGCTTTCCGTCTGGATAACACCAGGATCGACGCGGAAGATCTGATTACCCGGGCTATGAATAAAATATCTACTCATCAACTCTCCATTGAAGATGAAAAATTGAGAAAGCTTTATGAGAAAAAGAAGGAAGGATATAATAAAATAGTATCGGGGGAATATGTCGGGGCATATTACCTTTTTAAAGAACTGGAAGAGATGTACCCGGATGATCCGGATATCAAAGATTATCTGATAAAAGTAAAAGAGGAATTTATCGATGAACTTACCTTCTTTTATGAGGATGTAAAAGATATAAATATTGTCCCGGGGGAAACAGATATTATTTTTATAAACTACAAAGATGAAATGGAAAAACAATTCATTTATGTAGAGAAGATGATAACTCTCCGTGAAGGAATCTTCTTTAGAAATGTTGAAATAATCACTATTTCCACGGGAGGTGATATTTTATATCATCTGAAGGCACCATACGGTAAATATGTATATGTTGATATAAAGAATATTACCCGGATGCAGGAAAAACACCCTACAAAGCATCATCTGAATCTTAATTGTATTTATAGAAACCCTGAAGCAGAGGCGGATGAGGCTGATAGTTTACCGTATTATATCGTTTCTCCGAAAGGAAAAAAGCAGTTTCCGGAATTTATCATTCCCCTTTATCCCTCCACGCAGCTCCTCGATAAATTGAGGAATTCCGGAACTTTTTCTCATCAGACGAATCTTCTTGAGTTATTATTCTTATCCCTAAATAATGAATATGAAAAGGCAGGATTTAACCGGACGGAAATAAATATTGAAATCATCACCCGTTTTAATCTTCCCTTTTTATTTCTGTTTTGTTCGCTTATCGCGATCGCCCTGGGATGGGTGTGCCGGTCACGATATTTCAGACGGCCGCCGATTTTTACCTTTATTTTTATACCGGTTTTTCCCGTTGTCATTGCACTTCTTATCCGGCTGTATATCCTTACCCAGAAGATTATTTTCGCTTTCATTGTCATTGCCCTGGATATAATACCGGCACTCATTATCAGCCTGGTTTTTCACTGTATTGTCATCATCATTGCCCTTGTTCTTGTAGCGGGTAAATTGACGAAATAGAAGAGGTTCCTGCAAAAACACTATACATAATAATTTTTGCAGGAGGCCGCGAATATATATGATATATAAAGGAAGTAACATATGAAAATTGAGTTTCCGGATGGAACAGTAAAGGAATTCGCCCCGGGAATAACCGGGCACGAAATCGCTCTCTCACTTTCCGAGCATCTCGCCAGAGTTGCCGTCGCCATGACAATCAACAATAAACTATCGGACATATCCGCACCAATCCTTGAAGATTCGGCTGTAAAATTTATTACAACACATGACCCGGAAGGTCTCGAACTCCTCAGACACAGTACGGCCCATATCATGGCGTCCGCGGTCTGCCGTCTCTTTCCCGAAGCAAAACTGGGGATCGGTCCTGTTATCGAAGATGGATTTTATTATGATTTTGATAATTTAAAAATTACCCGGGATGATCTTGAGACCATTGAGAATGAAATGAGGAACATCATAAAGGAGAAAATCCCTTTTGAACGCAAGGTCGTCACCAAAGAAGAGGCTCTTGCACTCTCCGGTGAAGAACCATATAAAATGGAGCTTATCCGTGAGTTACCTGAAGAAGAGGAAATCTCATATTATATGACAGGTGATTATAAAGATTTATGCAGAGGTCCCCATATCCCCCACACCGGGCATGTCAAAGCATTTAAGCTGTTACGGATCGCCGGTGCTTACTGGCGGGGTGATTCCAACAACAGTATGTTAACACGGATCTATGGAACCTGTTTTCCTGATAAAAAAGCCTTAAACGAATATCTGGAATTAAGGAAAATCGCCGAGGAAAATGATCATGTAAAACTTGGGAAAGAACTGGACCTGTTTATCACAGATAAAACTATCGGCCAGGGACTTCCTCTCCTTACTCCCCGGGGAGCGGCAATAAAGAATGTGTTGATTCAATTTGTGGAAGAAGAAGAAAGAAAACGGGGGTATGTCTATACAATCACCCCATTTATCGGGAAAAGTGAGCTGTACAAAATTTCCGGACATTGGGACCATTATAAAGAACATATGTTTATTGTGAGCGAAGAAAGTTCAGATGAAGAACTGGCCCTCCGGCCCATGACCTGTCCGTTTCAATTTACCCTGTACAACAGAAAGCTTCATAGCTACAAAGAATTACCAATCCGGTACGCGGAAACATCAACCTTGTTCAGGAATGAATCCTCCGGGAGTATGCACGGTTTAATCCGGATACGTCAATTTACCCTTGCGGAAGGCCATATTATTTGCAGGCCCGATCAATTGGAAGAGGAATTTGACAACGCACTCGATCTCATCGGCTTTATTATGAAAACCCTGGATATGACCGAGTATACCTACAGATTTTCAAAATGGGACCCGAAGAATAAGGCCAAGTATATTGATAACCCGGAAGCCTGGGAAAAGTCGGAAGCCACACTCAAAAAGATCCTCGATAAATCGGGTATTCCTTATGTGGAAGCAGAGGGGGAATCAGCCTTTTACGGTCCCAAACTTGATATACAGATGAAAAATATCTGGGGTAAAGAAGATACCATTATAACCGTCCAGATTGATTTTGCACTCCCCGGACGCTTTAACATGACCTATCAGGATAAGGACGGGACAGAGAAAACTCCTTTTATTATTCACCGGTCATCGATCGGCTGCTACGAAAGAACAATGGCGATTCTTATCGAGCACTTCCGGGGTAAATTCCCCTTCTGGATTGCTCCCGAGCAGATGAGAATTGTCACGGTAAGCGATCAGTTCTATGATTTTGCCTTCGCACTCAGAGATAAGTGCCGTAACGCGGGAATACGCGCCGAGGTTGATGTAAGGGATGAGACCCTCAATAAGAAAATCCGTGATGCCCAGGTTCAGTATATTCCCGTTATTGCGACAATTGGCAAAAAAGAGGTTGATGCACAAACAGTGAGTGTGAGAACCCTCGATGGTACGGTGAAATATGGTATGAACCTCGATGAATTTATCAGAATATGTCAGGGTTTTAATAAAGACCGGAACCTCACCATCACATTTTAACCCCATCGATTGCTTTTATCCGTTCTGCCAGGGTCGGATGTGAATAATGATAAAAACTATATAACGGATGTGGTGTCAGATTACTCAGGTTATTTTTGTGCAGTGAGATGAGGGCGTCTTTCATATCCCCGGTATTTTTTGTTGATGTCACCGCGAACCGGTCTGCTTCATATTCATACTTCCGGGACAAGATCGATAGAACCGGTGTAAGAAAGAAGGTAAATGGTCCGGAACAGAACATGAGCAGAATGAGAACCGCGTGATAACTCGGTTCGTCAAATCCAAAGGCCTTAAAAAAGGGCGGGAATTGGAGCAAAAGACTGATAATAAAGAAACCCACAAGGCTTCCTGCTAATGCGAGTACAATTGTTTTCTTATGATGATGCTTTTTTTCATGGCCGATTTCATGGGCGAGCACAGCAACAAGGCTCTCTTCTTCCAGTGAATCAATAAGTGTATCATACAAGACGATGCGTTTTGTTTTGCCAATACCGGTAAAATAGGCATTACTATGTCCCGATCGTTTGCTTCCGTCTATGACAAAAATATCTTTTGTTTTAAATCTTAATTTTTCCGCAAGAGTATAGATTTTATCCCGGAGGGTTCCCGGTTCCAGAGGGGAAAGCTTATTAAACAACGGAACGATCACCGTGGGATAGATAAGATTCATAAAAAACTGGAACAAAGTAAATATTCCGAAGGCATAGAGCCACCACAAGCTCCCGGTTTTGTCCATAAAGAAAAACAGGAGATAGAGAAGTGGAACAAAAAGGATCAGGGAAATGATAAGGCTTTTGAGCAGATCCATAAAAAAGAGCCCCGGAGTCATTTTATTAAAACCGAATTTTTCTTCTATGGTGAACTGGGAATAAAGTGAAAAAGGAAGAGAAAAAATTCTGAAGAGCAGGATGATGAATAAGATAAAAACCACGCCATGAGTGTATGTATCGAGTTTAAAAGAACCGACAAGAGTGTCAATAAAACCAAGACATCCGCTTAAAATGAGAAGCAGGAGAAAAATTGATGATACAACACTGGAGAAGATGTTAAATTTCCCTTTTGTTTGAGTGTACTCAATTGATTTCCGGTAATCATCCGGGGTGACCATTCCTTCGATAAAATTAGGAATAGAATGTTTTTGTCTCTCCGAATATCGCAGATTGAGTATGTCGAGAATTCTTTCCCATAGAAATTGTAATAAAAAAAGCAGTACGTAAAGAGATAAAATTATTTTAGGTTCCATTGTCGCTCCGGAATAATAAATAGGATTGTGCAGTCTCCTTAATTATGAAAATGTATAGTAAAAGTATAAATAAAAAGGACAGATTGGTAAATATAATGTGTTATTAATAAGAAGGAGAAGGTGAAAAAAATAAGGTATCTATCATATTTATCATTAATTTTCAGGAATTTCTATTTGAAGTGGTATAAATTTTAAGAGAAAAGTGCAAGTTATGGGGATTTTTTGATAAAATAATTTGAAAAAGTAATGTCAAATTGTATACTTTATGTATTGAACAATACATAAGGAGGATTGCCCTATGAAAATACAGAAAATGATATTTCTATTATTTTTTTTCTTATGTTTCTTTATAACGGGAATTTTTTCCCAGGAAGTATCTGAAAAGAATGATGTGTCGGTGTTTGATCTTAGTTATTATGGTTGGAAATTTCCGGAAGAAGCCCTTGGGAGTGCTGATTCGACAATCCGGAAAGTTTTCGTTGATATGGGCAGGTTTCGGGTACTTGAAGTGCGGAAAAGGTTTGATAATAATGATGATTTGTATGATTTTATTGAACGGATTAAGAAGATAAAAGAAAAAGAGGTGGAGATCTCCGATGAAGTCTCCTTCGGTCATGTTATTTTCACGGAATCGGATTTTGATAAACTTATTTCTTCTTTTATTGTCATAATTCCGGAAATAACTTTTTTTGATTTGAATAAAAGATATAATGATGATGGTGATTTTATAGGATATGAGGCTATACTTAAAACGTCATATACGGTAATGGATGCAAGGACCATGGAAGTTGTCGCCAAACCCGAGATTGAAACGAGTGGTTTTTCACCGGACAGACAACAAGTATGGCAGGATGCTATAGAATCGATTCCGGCACTTCTTGAATTCGAATTAAAGAAAATACCGATTTTTACCTTGAAAACAGGGGTTTTAGAGGTTCATGGTGGAAATGTTACTCTTGAAAAGGGTAAAAATATGGGGATTTATACGGGATTTGAGTTTGAAATTGTAAGAACGAAAGTTTTATCCAGCGGGTTTAACAAAGAGAGTTCTGTCGGGCTTGTGTTAGTTCACTCAGTCTTTGAAGAGATCTCCGAGGCAACAGTTCTCTACGGCGATCCGGAAGAAGGAGATCAACTCATAGAGATACCAAGAATGGGTGTGGATTTTATTCTCTATGCTCACATTTTGTATAACCTCGATACTGAAACAATATCAATTTTACCTGGCTTAGAGGTGATCGCTTCACGGGGGTTCTATTCTATCAAACCTGTTTTCGGGATAGAACTTGTCATCGCGGACCTTATGAGTTCCGGTGCAAACGGATATCTTGATATGCTGTCGTATTATGGCGTCCCGATTAATGTGTATGGAGGAATCAGCTATAATCTATATATGGGGCGGCTGCAGATAGCACCTACCGCAGTGGTGGGTTTGACCGTTGTAGCTCCATACGAAGAGGAAGATGACGGCTGGCTCACCCATGTGGGGGGCAAAGGATATCTTGCTTTGAATTACCTTTATGACCGTGATATGAAAATATCCTTTGATATCGGTTATTCTTCCTGGTTGAATATTTCAGATTATTTTAAAGCATACGGCGGGGTCCTTGCGGGACTTGAGATCGTTTTCAAACTATAAAGAAAGGATTAAGAAATGAAAAAATTTATTCCTTTTATTGCCTTGGTGAGTTTAATCATTCTTCTATTTTCCTGTGTTTCCACACCGCCGCCGGAAAAGAAGAAAAAAGATACTACAACAACAGAAGAACCGGCCCGGGAATTTCCCGATGAAAAAGAGTATATGGGCGGTGGTCAGAGTGATTCCCTTCTTAAATCCATGCAGGCGGCAAAGGTTTCTGCCGTACAGAAGGGAGTTATCGAGATTATTGGTAAAACGGAAGAAGAAAAAAATCGTACAAAGTTAAATGAAGTTCTCTACAGTACTTCTCGTATAAACGGATTTGTGGAAATGATCGAAAGAACCCGAAAAGATAAGGTAGAAGAAAACTATATCTATGAGGGCAGATATATGGTCAAGCTCCTGGTCATCTACAACACCTTGGTAGCTCATAATATAATCGGCAATGGTGAAGCAACTCAGGATGAAGAATACGTTACCGATACGGAGTTTACAACCGACGATACCCCGGATATCGTCGAAGACGATGAACCGGTCACTTCTGAAGATGTCTACGGAAAGACGACAAAGGAAGAAGAAAAGTTTATCATCCGGTACATAGATAAAATGACCTTTTTAGTCTTTTTTAGCGAAGATGTGAAAGAAGACCCGTATTTTATTCAAGGGGCCATTACGATTGCGAATGATTACCTCATCTCTAACGGGAGAACCGCCATCGATTTAGCTCAGGCAGAAAAACTCAAAGAAGATAATATGCTTGTCTATGAAGAGGAGACCGGGGGGTCCATGAGCATTGTTCAATGGATTGCCCAGAAATTGAACGCGGATGTCTATATAGAGCTCTCAGGGGAGACCCAGGGAAAGAGCGAACCCGGCGGAAAATATTATGGGGTTGCGAATGTCCAGACCAAAGCATACGTGACATCGACGGGTGAACTGATTGGTTCGGTCGCTTATAATCAGCTGGAAGTAAAAGCATCATTTAGTAAAGTTTCCAAAAAAGATGCTCAGCTTAAAGCGATTCAGGGAGTTGTCTATTCCAAAGTAATGCCTCAGATGTTTAAGCAGATAAACGAGAATATGGTTGATAAGATTAAGAAACTCGGTATTCGCTATGAGGTCATTATTCAGAATCCCCCGAATGACAGAGTCATGAGTAGATTATGGAAAAAGATTGAAAATGATATCAAGTCATATAATCTTATCTATCAAACCGAAGAAGAAGTAAAATATGCCGTTTATTGTATTGGAAATATAGAAGATTTAAAAACCATTTTTTACGATGCCAGTGAATCGATTTCCGGTCTCGAAGAAATGTATGCGGTATTAGTTCGAGGTAAAACTATTACCTTTAATTCAGGATTGTAAAGGGGCGTTGCCTCTTATATCGTTGATATATCGGGGTTCTTGTCTTATACTATAAGAAAGACCCGGTTAATATTACTCTATTTATCAGAGGAGGACATAGTATGAAGAAAATATTATCATTACTTATTGTTCTGGTATTACTTATGGCATTATTTGGATGCGGAGGTCCCGCAGTAACAGAACCAACTCCGAAACCGGAACCGACGGCAAAACCGACACCACCACCACCGCCCCCACCACAGATTATTGAACACAGAAATACCGATTTTGGCGGAGGAGTTCCTGATTGGGTGGAGATGACCGCCATCGAACTTGAAAAACTCCCGGAATTTGAACAATATTATGTGTTGATTGAAGATCATACCGGAAAATCACGGGAAGGTGTCGAGATGTGGGCAAAAAAATTCTCGGCTATGAGTGCACTCGCAGCACTTATACAAAATAAAGTTCGGGATAAATTTGTCGGAGCAGCTGCCGGAGATAAAGATTTTATCGAAACCTACATGGAAGAAGTGGTGAAAAGTGTTTCCGAAGGCGAATTTGCAGGATTCAGAGAACAGGATAAATTCTGGGTAAGGAAACGGTACTTTGATCAGGACGGAAATATTGATCACGAAGAATTCAGGTATCTCTTCCTTCTTACTGTTCCTAAAAAAGAAATTTCAGATGCTGTGAAGAGAGCATTTGGCGGCACAAAACCTGATACGGAAGAAGAGATCTCTGCGAAAGAGAGAGTTCTTGATGCATGGGGTGATGGTTTCGACGATTAAACTCCGGTTTTAGAAACCGGGTATTTTCCCGTATTTACCCTCGTTTGGAATTGATATGATAATGTATGTACCTGGGAGAATAAT
The DNA here is from genome assembly GCA_016934975.1 of Spirochaetales bacterium. Classification (GTDB taxonomy): domain Bacteria; phylum Spirochaetota; class Spirochaetia; order SZUA-6; family JAFGRV01; genus JAFGRV01. The sequence goes on from JAFGRV010000045.1 coordinate 13,261, forward strand.
CTCCCGGGTACCTTTTTTTTAAAACTGTGTTAGGAGGATGCAATGAAAAAAAATATTTTCTGGCTCCTTTTTGTTTTGTTTATAACTTTTATTTTTATTTTTCCCGGATGCGTCGGGAGCCCGGAGCCAAAGGATGATAAAGAAAGCACTGTAAAGGCTGCACCGGATTGGTTTTTTAATCCCCCGGATGAAGATGAGAAATATAAATATTTCATAGGATCGGGAACGAGCGAATCAGGTGATATTTCGGAAGCAGAAAATAATGCAATCCGGGATTTAATGGATTCGATTATTATGTTTATCGGAGTGCAGGTAGATTCTGATACAACTGCCACGGCAAGAGCTTCATTGGATGATTTTTCATCCGATATTTCCCAGACAGTAAAAACCACCGGATCGGCAAGGGTTTCAGGATTTGATATAAAGGAAAAACTTCCTCATGAAAAGGAAGGAAAAATAACGATGTATCTTCTTGCCCGGTATGAAAAAAAGGAATTAAACAAAGAAAGAGATCGAATACGGAAAATTTTTGAAGAAAAATATGAGGCGATTTCGGGACCCGAGGCAGAAGGTGATTCCTTTGCTTCAAAGAAGAAATATTATAGTGCTGCTTTAAAATATATTGAAGCGGCAGGTGCGGCATCGTCATCGGATGTCACAAACGCGGAAATAAAATTCGAAAGAAATATTAATAAGGCCAAAGGCAGTATAGAAAAGATTAACCTTATTAAAATAAATGATAAACTCAATGGATTGGCCGGCGAGGCCTTTCCGGAGCCTTTTACAATCAAAGTTGTATCCGGTGCTTCCGAAGATGATCCGGGAATCCCGGATGTTGTCCTTGAGATCGGATATAAAGAGATGACAGATAAAGGGAAAATGAGGGCCCGGTCACAAAAGATGAAGACAAATGCAGAAGGCATCCTCACTTTTGATCATCCCATCCCCAATTTTGTGGGATCGGATACTGTCCGGATGAACCTCGATTTTGAATCCTATATGGAGCCCCTTTGGGAAGTCCCGGCACAATATGATGAGATGGTTGACGGATTGGACAGCCTCATCGCCGGTAAGAAAGTTGTTTTTGATTATAAGGTCGAATCAAATGCAAAGAATGTAACCACAGGCATTGTTATTCTTGATCTTGATTATGATGCCGCGGCAATAAAGAAAACAGAGACAGCGGCATCATTGTTAAGTGCCTTGACAAATGAAGGATTTAAAGTGAAGCTTCTTTCAATTCGACCGACCGAATTGAAGGATAAAAGTGATTTTGATATTATTGAATTGCTTGTCAATAAATATAAATCCGAAATCAGCCGCGTTATTTTCGGTACGGCCCGGGTATTGAGTTTTTCTAATAATGAAGGTAAAGTTTTTGCGAAATCCTCTGCCACCGTTCAGATTGTCGACCTGATGACGGAAGAAATCCTTCTCACCGTGGTGAAATCCGTCAATGCAATGGGAGCAGATGAGAGCGCTGCACAATCCGCCGGATTCGCTCGATTAGGGAATGATATCGGTAAAGAGATAAAGAATAAATTACGATAGATTATAGCTTGAGATGTGAAAAACCAAGGCTGGCTGATATATTTTGGCCGGCCTTTTTTTTACGAATTTATGATTTCTTCTGACAATTATAAACCGTATTTTATAATTGTATTGACAATTATAAAATACGGTTTATAATTGTCGTATGAATCAAAAGAGAGATAGATATTTGCATCAATTTATCACGGAAGACCTGGATAAAAAGATGGTCTTTTTGGGTGGACCAAGGCAGGTCGGAAAAACAACTCTTTCGCACATGATAAGCACCGAATATATACATTCCGCATACTTGAATTGGGATAACCGTGATCATAAAAAAAATATCATTGATATGCAATGGAACCCGGAAGCCGAAATCATTATTTTTGATGAGGTACATAAATATCCGCTCTGGAAGTCCCATATTAAAGGGATTTGGGATACACGGCAACATAATGAAAAAATAATAATTACCGGGAGTGCGCGGCTGGATATTTTTAGAAGGGGAGGGGATTCTCTTTTAGGAAGATATCATTATTACAGGTTGCATCCTTTCAGTGTGGCAGAGATAAATAACAGGCAATACCAGGTGAGTGAATTTCCGGACAAACCATTTACATTATCTTTTAATAAAAAAGGGAATCATTTGGAAGCGTTGTTACAGTTTGGCGGGTTTCCCGAACCCTTTTTAGCGGGAGATATAAGAAATCATCACAGGTGGTGTAACGAACGGTTTGAAAGAATATTCAGAGAAGATATCCGGGACGTTGAAAATATCCGGTCTTTTTCCAAGATTGAATTACTTGGCCATCTTATTATTAACAGAGTCGGTTCTCCTTTGTCTTTATCATCACTTACCACTGATGTAGAAGTGAGTATCCCGACAGTAAAAGCATGGCTTGAACTTCTCTGCCGTAATTATTATCTCTTTAAAATTCCACCGTACCACAAACGTCTGGAAAGGTCTTTAAAAAAAGATGCAAAATATTATCTCTGGGATTGGTCTGAAATTAATGATGAAGGAATACGATTCGAGAATA
>JAFGRV010000406.1 GCA_016934975.1 Spirochaetales bacterium
CTCGATCTTATCAATTATCATGTACCGGACCCGGTTGATTCATTTTATTCATCGTTAAACTTTCCTCTTGGAACATCAGGGGCGGATTCGCGGTCACTTCTTCTCGATCCGGTCACCTATGATATAAAAGACCTTCCCGGGGGCGGGGGAAAAGGGGCCCAGGAGGAAACCGGATTGGAACGGAAAGAAGGCGAGGGAGATTCCGGCATCAACATCCGGCGGGATTTCAGGGCTCTGGCTGTATTCAAACACGGTCTTGTGACTGATGCCGACGGTACGGTAATCTGTGATTTTACTCTCCCGGATACTCTCACCACCTACAGAATGACCGCCATTGCGGTAAAAGAGGATCTTTTCGGGAACAAGGAAGAGGAACTCATGGTCCAAAATCCCCTTAATGTGAGGACCGCCCTGAACCGGAGGCTCCGGGTGCGGGATACTTCTTTCGCGGGGGTGGTCATAACAAATCTTGACAGTATGAGTCATGAGGTCTCTGTCACTGCCCAGTCGGATATTATCAAGATTGATGATGAAAAGACCAAAGCAATCGCGATTCCCCCGAATAGTTCCGTGGAAGTGCCCTTTTCCCTGGTTGCAGTCATGGCAGGCGAGGCTTCCATCAGCTTTACCATACATTCGGATGTGCTTCATGAAAAACTGGAGGAAAAGATCATTATTGAAAAACCCCTCATAAAAGAATCCTTCACCATTACCGGAAAAACATCCGCCGGGACGGGTAATAAAGAGACGGATAGAATCGACGAGGGTATCATTATACCCGCGTTTATCGCCGAAGGATTCGGGGGTCTCTTTCTTACCCTCGATTCCACCCGCCTTGCGACCTTGAGTACGAGTGTCGATTATCTCTTCGAATATCCCTACGGCTGTGTGGAGCAGCATCTAAGCAGGCTTCTTCCGTTAATCGTCTTCGGAAAGAACATCAAGGCCTTCGGGTTATCATCTATCGTGACGAATCCCAAAGATACCATCGAGGAGACTCTCGCGGCCATAGCGCGGTTTCAGAGTGATGACGGGGGTGTGCCTTTCTGGATGGAAGGGGGTTACCCGTCCTCGTCCTACTGCTCGGTGAAACTCGCTCATATTGCATTCCTTGCACAATCGGGTGGGTATTCAACGGGGAGTCTTGATATTAATGCATTGCTCCGCTTTATAAAAGGGCTCACTTACCCCAAATACCCGCGCTACATTTACATTTATTCTCTCTATGTGCGGTCCTTGTACGGTGAAAATGTGGGATCCGAATCGGAACAGCTGTTTAAGGATGATACAGAGAACACCCTCACTACTTACGGATTTTTAGGCCTCACCTTTTATCAAAACAAAAATAAGAAACGTGCAGATGAGTGTCTTGGGAAGATGAAAAATTATATAAAAATCGGGACCCGGACAATCGATATTGTTGAAAAAGACTCAAATCGGTATTACTTTGATTCGGAGGTTCAAAAACTGGCTCTTCTCCTCATGCTCTACGATACACTCGACCCTGAGAGCGACTTCATAGAAAAAATTACCCTGACCCTTATGAAACGTCAAAAATACGGGTACTGGGTAAACACCGCGGATACCGGGTGGGCCCTCACCGCATTTGCCCAAATCTTCGGCAATGAGGCCGGGGAAAAAACAGACTTTATCGCGAAGGTACTTATAAATGAAGAGGAATTACTGAAAACCACCTTCAAGGGCATCTCAAAAAAATCCTATACGACATCTTTCCTGTTTGATGAAAAACCCCTCTCGGAATTCAAAAAAGATACACTCCTCCCCTTTTCATTTCAAAAAGAAGGCCCGGGAACTCTTTTTTATACGGCACGTCTCACCTACGCCCTGCCCACGGAAGTTATCCGCGCCAGGGACGAGGGATTCTCGGTTTATACGGAAATTCTTGATTCATACGGAAAAGTCCTCGATCCTGACGAGCTTTCATTAGGGGAAACATACACCATGCGGGCCGTTATCTCATCATCAAAACAACACAATTACGTGGTTGTACGTGTGCCCGTTCCCTCGGGAGGTGAAATACTCGATGCGTCCTTTGTGACCACCGGGTCCTACGAGGAACAGGGAGGGATTGATAAGAATTCCTACACCGGTGAGAATGCCTACGGAGATGAATATTCATATGAGAACTCAGAATCTTACCTGTATTTCCGGGGATACGGCCCCAGGAAAATAATCATGGATAATGAGGTACGCTATTTCTTCGACGACTTCTACCGGGGAAAGCAGGAGGTGGAATTCCTCTTCCGGCTGACAACCCCCGGGATCTACCCGACCCCCCCGGCTTTTGCGGAGTGTATGTACGAGGAAGAGATATTCGGACGTTCCGACGGCAGGATTTATGTGATTCGGGAATAGAGAAAAATATTTTTCTATTCTTCTATTGTACTACGTCCGCCATCGTATAAAATCCCTTTTTCCCGTAAATCCAGTGTGCAGCCCTGATAGCGCCCCGCCCGAATGCCCGGCGTGAGATGGAGTTATGGGTGAGGGTGATGGTCTGATAGGGATTCCCGAATATTATTTCATGCCGGCCGATAATACCCCCGAGTCTTACTTTGTGGATGACGATTTCATTTTCTTCACGGGCGCTGTCTATCCGCCTGCCGATTTTCACATGTTCCGTGTCTTTGAGGTTTTCCGCCAGCTTAAGGGCTGTTCCTGAAATTCCGCTTTTTTCCGAATTATGTGTCTCCACAATTGATATATCCGCATCAGGCCATTGTGTTTTTACCACCTGGCTGATATTCGAGAGTATGTTAATTCCATCTGTGATATTCGGGGCCCAGATAATCCCGATATCCTCGGCATATTTTTTAATCATCGCCAACTGGGCCTCATCGTACCCGGTGGAACAGATGACAATATTCACCCCGCACCGTGCAGTCGCATCAAGATAATGCATAACACTTCGTTTACCGGCAAAATCCACAATCACATCCGGTTTTGTTTTCCCTAACACATCTTCATAATCTTTACATAAGGAAAGCCTGACGCCATTCGACTCAAGACCGATGAGGGGACCGACTTCTTCTCCTACCAGGTAATTGTCATGATATTTAAAAACACAGACCAGCCGGACAGATTCATCTATGAACATTTCACCCGCGACCTCTTTTCCCGTTTTTCCGAATCCAAGTAATCCGATCTTTATCATCAACTCATCTCCTTTTCCGGTTAATTTTTACCATAATGACCTAAATATAATGAGGTTATTGCGAAAAGCCGATAATTATTATATGTATCCAATTAGTGAGTAATAGTTATTTCTACATCTTACAATACAATAAAAATAACGTCATGGTATTCCGCAGACACCTATATGCAGCTTTTATACGCAGGTATGTATAAAATATACGAATTGCCCGAGAGTATGTCAAGACCTCTATCAGGATGAGGGTATTTTCACCGGAATATCGCTCTTTTTTTATTGAAATTGATGCAATTTCAGGTTACTATTGTATACAATAACGGGAAGAGGGAAACACCGGGGATTATGAGAGATCCGGATTATCCGGTTTCCAATCACATGATTGAGGTATCAGATTACATAACGATATGCACTATATGCAAGAACATATGAGAAAATCCACGGATCTCGCGGAGAAATTGTATAAAAAACAGTATACAACAAATAATTTCTCTCCCTGGATAGACAACCGTCCCCGGGCACTTACCCACAAAAGATTACAAACTCTTGCGGATAATAGTCCGCGATCAAAAGAACTGGCAAAAACAGGGGCCGTGATATTAAAGAAATCCCAATCCACATCATTTCTTAACAATCCCCCCGAATCTCTAAAGACTTCGGGTGGTGATGATCCGGACCCCCCGTATTGGGAGAAATTCAAGAAAATGTTTCCTATAATATGGAAAGATTTTATAAACAGTAATATGTCTCTTGGCGGGGTTTTGAAATACAACTATGAAAAATATGATTTTGGCGGTGTGTACTTCGATGATCCCTTTAAGGATTTGGATAAGATAGGAAAAACAGCCAAAGAGACTGCCTGGGATCCTATAAGTAAAAAGTTGAAGCCTTATAATTGGTTGCTTTATTCGGCAGCAGCCGTGCCTGCGTTGATAATGATTATTAAGTCAAAAAAGCAGGAAAATTATAATGCCCTGGCCGCATTGGGACTCATCGGAGATATCAAATTAAAATGGCTCTCCTGGGGGGACAAGCCGTTTTCCGCTGCAATCAAACCGGAGATTTCCAATCTTAAAAATGTCGCTCAAAATGATTTGTTTAACTATAACCTGTCCGGGAAAAAAACCTATCATTTACACGATCTTAAGAAAAAGGCAAATCTGAATGTCACAATCCCGTTAACCTTTAAATATCAGCCCAAAGGTACTGAAAATGAATTTGCTGCGAAACTCTATGGCTCAAAGTTCACTGTTTTTGGAAGAGAACCATCGGATTCATATAATTTTCTCGATACCTTCGGCTATTATGCCCCCCTGAAACTGGAAGCCCTCCCGAAACTTTTTTCAATACATAAGACAATGATGGAGAATATGGAGAAATCTCCCGAAATAACAAAGTTTTTTACCCAATACGGGGCCGATCTCACCTTTAAAAATAGTATTTCCGAATTCGTCGCAAAAGGGAAAATTATTAATGGAACCGAGATAAATTACAAATCGATGGGTTTAGGGTATAAACTTAAAACACCATTTGATTACGATAAAGAGTTTAAATTCGAGGTGGGGGGTAATTATTCGGTATTGCAGCCGGGTCCCGGCAGCAGCCCGGTCTATCCCAAAGGCTCGGGTTACGATATTTCTCTATTGCTCCAGGTCTCGAATAAAAAAAGGAATTCCCAGGTCGGGATAAAAGGGTCATACAGCAGTTCCGAAGTACTGTGGGAACCGGGTGAAAAAAAGAATACCCGGAATATAGAAGTGACCGTTTTCGGAAACTGGCGGGGATTCGCCATTAAGGGTGAGGCAAAAGTTCATAACTTTGATGAAAAAAACAATGAAATAAATATTTCCATCGGGCTTCCCCTCGGAAGAATCTTCGGAAGAGTGTTTAATAAACAGAAAATAATAGAATGATGATTCCGGTCCCGGAAAAATTCATATACACAGGAAACGATTCATAAACAGGGATAGCGAAGGACATGAAAAATCAATTGCATCAATTATATACTTCTCTGGGAGAAAAAAAATTAATCGAACATAACAGTCAGGTGATTGAGCAGGAAATCGCGTGGTTTTCGAAGGTATTGACCCAAAGAATCGAGGATTATTTTTCTCACACGGGAATCTGTCACTCCATTTTACATTCTCCCCCGGCACTATCAGACAACCATTCCACCTATGGCAATATGGTCAGCTCTTTTCAAATGACCCCGGAAGAGCGGCTGGTCGTGATGCTTGCGTTACTTCCCCATATCTCGCCCCATGTGCTGGATATCTTTTGTATTAAAAACAATAATATCGAACGCAACTACACTGAATTCGGGGGGATTAATAGTCTTTCCCGGACCGGATTCATTCCCACGGGAGAAACCGCGAGGTTTTTAATCGCCGGCGATGATGTAACAAAAGGCTTTTTCGCATCCCGGCTTTTTACTCATGACCATTATTTTTATAAAGAAAATATCATAAAACTTTCAGGCACCACAGAGGACGGCCCCTCTTTATCGGGGATCTTAAAAATATCAGAGGAATATCTGCAATTATTAACCACGGGAAAACCATATTATCCTTCCTACACATCCGATTTTCCGGCAAAAAAAATTACCACCTCATACGAATGGGAGGAACTGGTGCTGGATGATGAAGTCCGGGAAAAAGTACACGAAGTGATAGACTGGATAACCTACGGCGAAAGCCTGTTACAAGATTGGGGATTGGAAAAAAGAATCGCCCCGGGCTACAGGGCGCTCTTCCAGGGACCCTCCGGGACCGGCAAAACACTCACTGTCAGTTTAATCGGAAAAGTGACAGGTCTGGAGGTATACCGGGTAGATTTATCCATGACCATCTCCAAATATATCGGGGAAACCCAAAAGAATCTGGCGGCATTGTTTGATGTGGCCCACAATAAACAATGGATTCTCTTTTTTGACGAGGCGGATTCCCTCTTCAGCACACGGACGGAGACCCAAACCTCCAACGACAGAAGCGCCAACCAGGAAGTGGCCTATCTCCTCCAGCGGATAGAAGACTTTCCCGGGGTAATAATCCTCGCCACCAACCTGTTATCAAATATTGATACCGCCTTCATCCGCCGGTTCCAGACACTCGTCCGGTTTCAGCTTCCCGACAGCCGGCAGCGGTTACAACTATGGAAGCAGTGTTATGAGGATGAGAAGATCCCCCTGGACCAAGCCATCGATTTTGAAACCATAGCGGAAACCTATGACCTTTCCGGGGGCAATATCATTAATATCCTCCGTTCATCCTGCATCCGGGCAATAAAGCGGGAGAATCAAAAAGTGACACACAAGGATATCCTGGAAGGGATAAAAAAGGAATACGAAAAACTCGGGCGCCTCTTTCCCAAATAATTGCTTCATCAAACCACTTTTTTGAATACACCTCTTACGGGGAAACAAACAGACTCTGTAAAAATTCAAAGAAAAGGAGACGTTAAGAGCTCATACAGGTAAAACGCAGAGTTTCGAAGAGTAGTTCGGGGTCCAGGAAATAGTTAACCACGAATCTTCACTAATCTTCACTAATCTTCACTAATCTTCACTAATCTTCACTAAATAATATAGAAAACAATCTTATTTTTAGTGGAAATGAGTGTGGATGAGTGGTTCTTATCCTCTCTAACTTACAATTTTAGAAGCTAAACAGGAAATAATTGGCAGCCACACCGGAACCGCCCTATCCCTGCCCCGGAATCAGCCCCCCTGCCGTCTCGATGAAGGTGTCCAGTTCGGGATAGTTCCAGGGGAGGCTGTTTCGCATATACCACCAGCGGTAACTTGTAATAATTGCCATTAACAGGAGCACTAAAGTTGAAAATAGTGTATAACCCTCTTTCGGATCTCCCATAAAAACATCCGCCTTTTGATTGATTTCTTCACAATTTTTTTTCATTTTTTCTAAATCTGTTTCTGCTTTTCTTTTATCTGTTCTAGCGAAGTCGAGACCGAGGGTGAGGGCGAGGGCGCGAGCGAGGTCGAGGTCGAGGTCGAGGTCGAGGTCGCGGGCGAGGTCGAGGTCGAGGTCGAGGTCGAGGTCGAGGTCGAGGTCGAGGTCGAGGTCAAGGTCGAGGTCAAGGTCGAGGTCGAGGTCGAGGTCGAGGTCGAAGTTGAGGGCGCTGTCATAATCCGGATTTTGATCCTGAATCTGTTTTATTTTTTTTTACAAAAAATAAAGCATACCGACAATAATAAACTACCATGAATAAAAAACTCTCTCCAATTCTCGCTTTTTCATCACATTCAAGATCGAGACAGTCCGATAATGCTTCACGTGAAAAGTTAAGAAACCGTGCTGCCATTTTTTTTCCTGTGGCACGTAACCGTTTGCCAACTTCTATAACATCCTCAATCACCATACTCCGTGTAATCTTATCCGAATCTATTCCCATCAACTCCCAAAACCGTACCCTGCAATGTTCCAGAATCGCCCTGGCGGTCTTTCGCTTTCCGCCATGAACCATTATGGCAAAAAGCAGGAGCAACACCTCGTCATAATGGGGCTTGGGAATATGCGTTTTGTACAGTTTCTTCCAAATGGAGATTCCCATATCCTGCTCATTATAATAGTAGGCGGTAAAATACTCCTGAAAACTCAGGTGCAAAAACCGGTAGAGACCATCCCCGGATTCCACAAGGAGACCGGCGCGGTGGTTTACAAATTCGAGGAAACGTTTTGCCTCCTCCCGTGCCTTAAACTTGTCCTCCCGGAAGCCCGATGGTTCCGTTTGCTGCACTATTTCCGTAAGCTTCGTTTGTATCTCTCCCTTCTCCACCTCGGCCTGGCGCTGCTCCTTGCCGTCGCTTAAGGTATGCATCCACTGGGCAACATTTGCCAGGCGAAAACGGAGTCGGTCAAGGCCGATTGCGATCGTATCTGCGATTTTTGTCTGCTCCCGGGTCTGTAAAAGGGCTTCGGTGATCTTTTCATAAAGGCGGAAGCGTTCTTCCGGCAAACGTGCTTCGTTGCGGTGGATGATGGCGATCATTGTAAGAAGCAAAGGATTGGAAGCAAGGAGTTGTACCTGCTCCTGCTTAAGTTTTGTCTCCGGATCTTTTATTTTCTCATCCCGTTCCCGTTGGGATAACCCCTGCTCTTCCGCCTTCCGGAAATACCACTTCCGGATAAAACTCTCCATGCCCCCCTGTGAAAAGGGTGCAAGGGTAATGTGTGTAAAAAGCTTATGGTCCAGGGGAACCCGATCATACCCGGCGATCCGGGAAGAGAGGAGACAGCGGTTGCGGGGATATTGGTTGATGGCAAAGTTTTCGATGACTTTACGGATCTCATCCCGCATCACAGTACCTGCGAGCTCGTCGTATCCGTCGAAGTACACCGTGCATAATCCGCGTTGGAGCAAGGGTTCGAAAAAACCGGGGGGAAGCTTCATGGTTAAATCGCCGTTACAGTGCCAGTAGTAATAATCCAGGAGACTTACCTCTCGCCTCCCGGGTTCCGTGCGCCATCGTGCGTAGTTGCGGAGTACGATAAAAATGGGTATCTCCCGGATTTTATCTGTTGTGATCTGTTGGGCGGCTTGTACGGTGAGATAGCGCACTCTTTCATCCCCTTTTCCAGTTCATTTATCCAGGGTTTTCCCGGGGCTATATCCCACTTGTCGTACCAGATTTCGACCCCGTTTTCTAAAAGCCATCGGGCGATGGTTTTGACCCGGGTTTTATCCTTGCTGTTATGACTCAGGAAGGCTTTGTGTTTGGTTGTACTCATAAGGATAGTATAAAGGGGTTGATGCCGGAGGGCAATTCAAAAAAGATGAAACGACATTAATACGAGGTGCCTTACTTGTTTTTCTCTGGTAAGAGTGCCTTTTTATAAAGTAACAGAGAGCATACATAAATGACAGCTTGATTGATATTTTTTTCAACCGGTAGGTTGTCACTTCCTGGACAGACCTGTACATGATAACCCGGTACAACTAAAACGAAAAAAAAATTAATTCACATATGCTGTATCAATACCGGACAAACTTTGGTAAATGGTAACAAGGCAAAGGATATTTTTTTCCTTTGCCCGGATAAATCTGTGATGATGTTCGTTTTCGTTCCACTCGTCCGGGCTGAAAATCCGGATAACTTTTCCCGCATATTATAATTAATGAAAAAATTGATTATTTTTTTTAATTTAATAGAGAATATCAACAAAAAGTACTTTACGGTTAAAAAAAGCTGTGTTATTATTCCCTAAGAATTTTGCTCTTTTTATGAAGGGCAATAAAGAAACTTTATAAGGAGGAAAACATGCCAAAAAAAGTTATAACAATACTTGTATTGCTCATGTTTACAGTCGGTATTGTGTTTGCATCAGGAAACCAAGAGGCGACAAAAGGTCCGAAAGTCATCAATATTTGGAGTTTTACAGACGAAGTTCCAAAAATGCTTGACAAGTACAAAGAACTGCATCCGGATTTCGATTATGAAATCAAAGTTACTATCATAGCAACAACAGACGGTGCATATCAACCTGCTCTTGACCAGGCTCTTGTCGGCGGCGGCGCTGGTGCTCCGGATCTCTTCGCAGCTGAATCAGCATTCGTTCTTAAGTACACACAGGGCGATATGTCCAGTTATGCTGCAAGTTATAAGAGTCTCGGTATTGATGTCGCAAAGAAAATTAAAGAAGCTGATATCGCAAAATATACCGTAGATATCGGAACTAATCCCAAAGGCGAACTTGTTGGTCTCGGATATCAAGCTACAGGCGGTGCATTTATTTATCGCCGTTCATTAGCCAAAGATGTTTGGGGAACAGATGATCCTAAAACAATCAAGAACAAAATCGGCCCGGGATGGGACAAGTTTTTTGAAGCTGCTGCTGCTCTGAAAGCAAAAGGGTACGGAATCGTTTCCGGTGATGGTGATGTATGGCATGCTGTAGAAAACGGCTCGAAAAAGGGCTGGATTGTTGATGGCGCACTCTATATTGATCCTGAAAGAGAAGCTTTCTTAGACATTTCAAAGAAACTCAAGGACAATGGTTACCACAATGATACACAAGACTGGACAGATGCCTGGTTTGCAGACATGAAAGACGCCGGTCCTAAAAAAGTTTTAGGTTACTTTGGTCCTGCATGGCTCATCAACTATGTTATGGCTGGAAATGCCGGCCCAACATACGGCGACTGGGCAATTTGTGAACCTCCGGTAGGTTTCTTCTGGGGTGGAACATGGGTTATCGCCAACAAAGACAGCAAAGTAAAAGATGCTCTTAAAGGTATCATTGAATGGATTACTCTTGACAGTTCCAATACAGGTCTCCAGTACCTCTGGGCAAACGGAACTTTCAATCCGGACAATCCTACAAAAGATGCTGTAGCTTCCGGGACAGTAATGTCAAAATCAAACGGTAAACTTGATTTCCTCGCTGGACAGAATATGTTCGACGTATTTGTTCCCGCAGGTGCATTCGCAACCGGAACAAATAAAACTCAGTATGATGAAACAATTAACAGATTTTTCCGCGATCAGGTCCGTGAATATACTCAGGGCAACAAATCCAGAGCTCAAGCTATTACTGATTTCAAACAGATGGTAGCTGACAATCTTGATGTTATTGTAAAATAATTTTTAAAAGACGGGAGCGGGCGGGTAAATCCGTCCGCTCCATATTTTTTTGTATCCGATATTTTTAAGAGGAAAACTGCCAGACCTCACAGTTTTAATATCTGATACAAAAAAATAAAACACACAATACGTTTTACCGGAGGTTCAAACCCATGAAGCAAAACAGCATTCGACCCATACGTCATAAGAGTGTCAGCTATGCAAAATACGGCTATATCTTCTCTATTCCTTTTGTACTGGTATTCCTGATTTTTTACTTATATCCGGTTTTCTATACCATTACCATTGGTTTCACGGATTTAAAGGGCATCGGAAAAACCGATTTTAATATATTACCGGATATATTAGGAAATTTTAAATTGATAATCGATAACCCTTCTTTTATTAAATCCCTGGGAAACACTTTAATCATCTGGATTATAAACTTTATTCCCCAGATTGGGCTTGCCCTTCTTCTGGCTGCATGGTTCACAAGCAGGCGTTTTAAAACCCGTGGTCAGGGGGCCTTTAAAGTCCTTTTCTATATGCCGAACATAATTACGGCGGCAACCATAGCTATACTCTTCAACGTCCTCTTCGGATATCCCAAGGGACCTGTCAACGATTTGCTGGTGAGTTTTGGAATAATTGAATCACCTTTTTACTATTTGCAGGATGTCACTTCATCCCGGCTGATAATCGCATTTATCCAGTTCTGGATGTGGTATGGAAATACGATGCTGATACTTATCGGCGGGGTAATGGGTATAAGCCCGGCTCTTTTTGAGGCCGCTGAAATTGACGGCGCAACGGCAACACAAACCTTCTTCAGGATAACGCTGCCGAGTTTGAGGACGATAATCCTTTATGTTCTTGTCACCAGTTTAATCGGAGGACTTGCAATGTTCGACATTCCGTTCCTGTTTAACCTGGGGAGACCTGATAATTCGACCCTTACCGTAAGTATGTTTATTTATAACCAGGCTTTCGCGGGAAGCTATCTCTTTAACCGGGCAGCTGCGGCCAGTATGATTTTGTTTGTAATAATTGCAATTCTTTCAGCAGGACTTTTCTATATCCTGCGTAACAAAGACGAAGTAAAGCAGTACAGGGAAAAGAAAGCTTTAATGAAAGAAGCAAAAGCCAAGGCCAGGGCACAAAGAAAAGCCGCGGCAGAGGGAGGTGTAGCATGATATCATTAGCAAAATACAGACATACACAGAATATTTATAAAACCATTATATATATAGTATGTATTTTTTTATCAATACTAAGTATATTCCCTTTTCTGACCATGGCTGTCAATGCAACGAGAGGAACATATGAAATACAGCAGAGCGCGGTTTCACTCATTCCCTCAACACACTTAATCAAAAACTTCCAAATACTTATGGGAAAAAGTTTTAATCCCCTCATCGGTTTTATGAACTCGGTGATAATAGCCGTGGGAGCAACTGTATGTGCTCTCTACTTTTCTTCACTTACCGCATACGGTCTGGTGGCGTTTGAATGGAAACTCCGCAGGATATTCTTTACTTTCATTATGCTGTTCCTCATGCTCCCGGTTCAGGTTTTTACCATAGGTTTTTATCAATTTATATACCAGATTCACTGGACGAACAGTTACTGGCCCCTCATTGTTCCGGCTATAGCATCGCCGGCCATCGTATTCTTTATGAGACAGTATTTACTCGCCACACTCTCTATTGATATTGTCAATTCCGCAAGAATCGACGGTGCAAATGAGTATTACATTTTTAACATGATAATCCTGCCCATTATGAAGCCGGCTTTGGCTGTTCAGGGAATATTTATATTTGTATTTAACTGGAATCAGCTGTTCCTGCCCCTGGTATTGCTCACGGACAGCAAGATGTATACCATGCCTATTATGGCGAGTCTTTTACGCGGGGATATCTACAGGACCGAATTCGGAGCGGTGTATCTGGCCCTTGCGTTAACGGTTCTTCCGCTGTTTATTGTTTACTTCTTCTTATCGAAGTATATAATAGCAGGAGTCGCCCTCGGAGCTATAAAAGAATAATTTCTCACTGATACCGAAATAAAAAAATCCGGATCTTACATCAGATCCGGATTTTTTTCTTCATTTATTTATTAACAACATATTCTTTTTTCTCAAAAAAAAATAATAAATATTGTCTATTTGGGTCCAGACGGACGACGTATAGTCCGGATATTTGTTATGTTATACAGGACATAACATATAGTTCCATGGGAAACACTCATAACTCAAAAAAATACCCGGTAACACCCGTAATGCAATCAGAATTTAATGTTTTGACTTACGAGGTATTACATAAGAGGAGGAATTGATGGAATAAAAAAGTATCGTTACATTTATTTTTACCCTCTCATCAGGATGTTCCTGATTATATGACCGGCTTAAAATCCTTTAGAAAAAAGGATCGATAAAGCTGAAGATGAAGATAAATATTGTATTAAAAAATGAAAAAAGGAGTTTAAAAAATGAAATCATTACGTTTAATTTTCACAGCAATAGTATTTATAATACTGTTCACAACCTCTCTGGGAGCAGCTCCCATAGTATCATCACATTCGGACAGTGGAGATGATGCATGGAACAGATTGTACCTTGAAATTAAAAATCCCGATACAACCGGCTATAATCTCGCAAACCATTCCATCGAATACTATATCTACGAACCGGGGATGAATATATCGGATCTGCTTTATGAAATTTGGGACAATGGAGGAAAAAACTGGACTATACAGGTATCCTTTATGGAAATTATTCCTGCATATACTCATGAAGAAAAGAAAGCAGATATTATTTGCCGGATAATTTTTCCCGACACAGCAACACTTGCAGCCGGAGAAACCATCTATATTACCGTCGGAATACGCCAGGAATCCTGGCAGGCATTTAGTGATGAAGATGACTGGTCTTTCCATGCCTATTCGGTATTTGAAGAAAATACGGACATCTTGCTTTTTGATTCGGATTCAAACCGGATTACCGGGGAAATACCACCTTTTATTGACATACCTTGGAAAGGCGCACCTATTTATTGGCTTGGAAAAAGAACCTTCGAAGAGATTAATGATTATAATCCCCGGGAAGGCGACGCATATCAATCAATTGAAAATGGGATAAATTATATTTATTTTGAAGAGAACTGGACCGCCCTTTCCCGGAATCCCTTCTCGAAAACAACCACAATTCCCGGGGGAAATGATGATCCGACCTGGGAAATAACCAATGAAGACGGAACCCTAGTATTTGAAAATTTTGATGACAGCACATCTACTACCGGTACTCCGGGGTTGTCAATAAGTTCAAACGGGGATGTTATTGTTTACAACAACATTACCAGTGAAACGGGAATTTTTAATACATCCTTTTTCCTTGGTCCGGATCCCACAACCTCCCCCGCAGCACCTTTCCATATCCAAAATGAAAAAACAGGTTGCTTTCTTGATACGAAATTTGCCGATGCAATCATAGAGGGAACTGACGGGAGACTTCAACTTGCTGCAAAGGATGACGGTACTTTTGGAGCCAGTATCATCCTGTCAACATATGAAAATCCGATTTATACGACCTTATGGCTTATCGGGCAGAAAGCCAACACTCTTCTTAACAACAGACTTTCCTTTAATTTTGGAACCCTTGACCTTGATGGTGAATTCGATGTTGATGAAGTCATCTCCCTCGGTACAGGTTATAGCAACAGCGCGACATTAGAGTTAAAAAGATATGACGGGACAAGCTTAGGCGGTTCTGCGACTGCTATCAGGATTTCCAGACTCAGAAGTTCCTTTCCAGAATTAGCTCTCCAGACGGTATTTGCCCTCCAGACAGAAGACACGAATCAGTTCATCTGGTCGCCAATAGACGGTAATTCGACTACTTCGGGAATCTACTTTGCGTCGGACGAAAATGCCGAGTGGCAAAGTGGTAATTACCCCGACAATCCGAACGAAATCGTATTTGTCGGCTGGGGCGAAAGACAGGCCTCCATCAGTTTGCGAAGCGGGAAAGCAAACTTTAAAAGCATAAGAACCTCTGAAATTATCCTGGATAGCGATTACTGGGCGGATTATGTCTTTGAAGATAATTATAAAATGATGAATTTGAATGAAGTTGAAGGCTATATCGAAAAAAACGGTCACCTCCCGGGAATTCCCTCTGCAAAGGAAGTCGCTGAAAAGGGTATTTCAGTCGGAGAATCCCAGGTGAAACTCCTTGAAAAAATCGAAGAATTAACCCTCTACATGATCGAACAGCAGAAAGAGATTGCATCACTCAAAGCAGATTTACATCAACTTAAAAACCAGACAGAAGGTAATGAGGATACGGCTCATGAAGGAAAGTAAAAATAACAAAATCAACAAACAGGTATTATTCATCATACCATTACTTCTCCTCTTTTCTCTTCTCTCCGTGATGACTCTCACGGCACAGGACTCTAACAGCCTTTTTTCTCCCGGTTTTCAGGGTGCCTATCTTGCTCTCGGGAGCCATCCCAATGACGAAGAAGAGTCTCTGTGGTACCGGGATATTCAGGGAATTACCCATGATGATGATAATTGGTACTTTTCCGGCGGAAAGGTCGAAGACGGATATCATCCGACAATACTTTTATTTAAAGTACCTGTGGGGATAGACCTGGACGATGGTGTTGCAGCTGGTATGGACGATCCTTCCAGCGGCTGCGCATATCGATCCTGGGATAAGGATTTTGGGGAACTGCCCGGGGATTGTAAGCATTTCGGAGATATTGATTATTTTAAAAATTCCGAAACAGGTTTGGGGTATATTGCCGTCCCTATGTCGGATTGTGCAAGCGGTGTCAAGATCGGCTTTTTCAACTCAATCACCCTGGGACTTGTGAGTGAGGTTGATATTTCTGCCTATCAATCGAGTATCGGATGGCTTGCAATCAGTGATGGCGTAATCTACTCTTCTATGAATAGCGAGCCATACCTGTATGGCTATACAATAGTCTATACAACAAATGGCACACCCACAATCAGCGGGGCTCCATTTATTACAATGATGATGGAGGGTACCGACGAATACGAGGTGAGACATCACCAGGGCGGGACATTTACCCCTGATGGTTCTCTCTTTTACCTTGTAACTGGCTATTTCTTGCTGGGTGACGGGGTTGTGGGTGATGATCCGACAAATGTCCGTAGAATCCATATTTTCAAGAAGACAGGCTCCGAGTGGCAACTCTTAAAACGATCAAGCGGAAGTACCCTCCCCTTTCTTTATGAAACGAATTCCGAATGGGATGAATGGCGTCACAGGGAACCCGAGGGTGCCACATACTGGGACCTTAATAACGGAAGGGCCCCGGGGGTGAGTGGAGAACTCCATGTTCTTCTTCTTAATAATGACACTCAGAGCTGCGGAGACTATATGGATTGTGACAACATCTGGCTCAAGCATTATACAAGTATGCTCCGTGTCGATTGTGAAGCTCCGGATTTTCCATTGCTACTCCCGTTTCCACGATTCGGAAGACCGGACGATCCGTTTCAAACCATATCAAGCGCAATGGCAGCAGACCTGGAGAAGGGCGTAAGAGATACCGGCGTTATATTAGGTATATACCCCGGTACATATAACGAGGACCAATTGATCCCTCTCGAAGGAGAGCCGGTAAAAATGGTTCCCCGTGGCAATGGAACAGTTCATTTGCTCCCGGAGGAATAATAAGAAAACGTCACCGGCCGGGGAGGAGTATCTTCACACTCCCCGGCCGTTTTTTTTCCTCTCTTCATATATATTCTTAAAATAAACCCACAGACTCTGTTCAACGAAGGGCAGCGGCTTTCCTCTGATAGCAGAGAAGAAAGGGTCAGATACATCTCCTCTTTGTTTTATAAACTTGACAACAATAGTATAGTATTCTATCATAAGAAATTAATAAAATTATTACAAATAAAGGAAAGGAGCAACTTAAATGAAAACAAAGAAAAAAATGAGGTGTTCCATGATCCTGTGTGTCCTTATTACCGGATTCATGATAACAGGTACCACAGTCATGGCGGAACCACGGTCAGGGGGGGCATATTATAATTACGGGGAGGCACTCCAGAAAGCGATCCTTTTTTATAAAGCCCAGCGTTCCGGTGATCTTCCTGATGATTATGTTCTTCATTACAGAGCAGATTCATGCATGAATGACGGGGCTGATGTGGGCCTGGATCTCACCGGGGGCTGGTACGACGCGGGAGACCATGTCAAGTTCGGACATCCCATGACCTATGCCGCTGCACAACTTGCCTGGGGTGTGTATGAATACCGGAACGCATTTGAACAGGCGGGATTGCTTGATGTCATTCTCGATGAGATCAAATGGGCAACAGATTATTTTATAAAATGTCATCCCGAACCGAATGTATTTTATTACGATTGCGGTTATGGTGAATCGGACCACAGTTGCTGGGTGCCCCCGGAAGTTGTACACATTTTTACGGAACGTACCTCCTTCAAGGTCGATACCTCCACACCGGGGTCCGATGTGGCAAGCATGGCATCCTCCGCACTTTCCATCGCCTCGATTATTTTTAAGCCCACTAACCCGTCATACGCCGCAACCTGCCTTTCCCATGCAACAGAGCTTTTTACCTTTGCAGACACATACCGGGGCAAGAATCCCCTGAATAATTTCTACCAGTCCGGGGGTTACCTGGACGATCTCACCTGGGGTGCTATCTGGATGCATATCGCGACGGGAGAACAGAGCTACCTCGATAAAGCCCTTTCCTATATGCCCATAGAAACACTCGGTGGGAACTGGACGCAATGCTGGGATGATGTGAGTTACGGTGCTGTCTTAAAAATAGCACAGATTACCAAAGATCCTGACTACATCTACCTGGTGGAAAAAAATCTGAACTGGTGGCTCCCGGAAGGAGGACTGAATTACACCCCGGGCGGTCTGGCATGGCTCGATAACTGGGGTTCTCTCCGGTATGCATCTACAGCCGCATTCCTTGCATTTGTATGGGCAGATGACGAAACAACCGGGGACCAGTCCCGAAAAGAGATATACCGCACCTTTGCGGAAAAACAACTCAACTATGCTTTGGGAGATAACGAGAGGAATGGAAGTTATGTTGTTGGTTTTGGTAAAAACGCGCCTCAACATCCGCATCACAGGACAACCCATTGTTCCTGGCTTAGTATGCTGAATGTACCCCTGTTTCACAGGCATATTCTGTATGGCGCCCTTTGCGGTGGACCGAGTCAGGACGGAGCATATAACGACGATATAACCGATTATACAAGAAACGAAGTGACGGATGATTATAATGCGGGTTTTGTCGGCTCCCTGGCAAAAATGTACGCCATGTATGGCGGTGAACCCCTAGCCAACTGGCCGCAACCCGAAGATTTACACCCGCCGGAAGGGGTGCTCAATGAATATTTCTGCCGCGGCTGGATACAGTGGGAAGGCCCCAAAGACTGTGATGTTCTTATGCAAGTGAACAACCGGTCTGCTTGTCCGGCGACAATACGAAAAGCCATGTCTGCACGCTACTTCCTCGATCTCTCGGAAGTCTTTAACGCCGGGTATACTGTCAATGATGTGACGGTAAAAATCCAATCAAGCGATAAAGGGGCATCACTTCACGGATTAACACAATGGGCCGGGGATGTCTACTACTTTGAACTTGACTGGACAGGAACAGACATACACCCCGGACATTGGGACCTTTGTGAAAGGGAAGCAATCGTACGGATTACCCATCCCATAGAAGGGGCAACGGCAAATGACTGGTCGTACCAGGAAATCACCACAAATCCTGATTACGACTGTAAAACCTTTAAAGGTATGACTGCGTACATCCCGGTCTATGACGATGGTGTTCTCCTCTGGGGGGAAGAGCCGCCCGGGGGATCATCAGCCACTGCAACGCCGACTCCTGTAACCGCAACACCGACACCAACGCCTGTACCCGGGACACCGACACCAACCCCGGTTCCAACCCCGACAACCGGACCTCCCGGGAATTTAGGAGATGTGAACTCAGACGGCGCAATTGATATTATTGATGCACTTCTTACTGCCCAGTATTATGTAGAATTAGATCCGGCCGATTTTAATCCGGCAAATGCAGATACCAATTGTGACGGCACTATCGATATTATTGATGCACTTCTAATCGCTCAATATTATGTCGGATTATTAACTGAATTTTGCTAGAAGCGAGGGTGGTGGTATCCTTATCACCACCCGGCTTTTTCTTTTCCACTCATGGAATTCCCCAGACTCCTTATCCTGCCAGGGATACCCGGTATCTCCTGTAAGTTTCCCGGAACATCAATTATTTACTATTTTATACAGAAAGGACGTAATGTTAAGTGATTATCTCCAAAATTGTTTGAATTTTAACACATTTTATGATATCATGTGCACCTGATAAAATAATAAATCATAATTTTTGAGGAGAAAAAAATGCAAAAAAAAACAACTTTTACTATTTTAAAAAGAACAATTTTTATTACAACCTTATTTGTTTTCAGTATATCCCCTCTCTGCGCCCAATCCATAGGGGATGTGAATAACGATTCCAATATTGATATTGTGGATGGACTGCTTCTATCTCAATACTATGTCGGTCTCTCACCGGAACCTTTTTATCCGGCGGCTGCAGATGTAAATTGCGACAATCGTATTGATATTTTAGATGCATTATTAGTTGCGCAATTATATGTGGGACTTATAGATGCCTTTCCGTGCACTGAACCGACGCCGACAGCAACGCCGCAATCGACAATTGAACCGACTCCGGTCCCCGGTACAAGCCCTTTTTCCGATGAACTTTTAATCAGATGGGGCCTTGGAACACCACTCACGGAATATTATGAAAATGACAGGGATTACCCCTGGTATATGGACCAATATAATACAGGAACCTACAGTTCAATCAATTGCGGTCCTACTTCCGTCACCATGGCTATAAAGTGGACAGATGAATCCTTCGATAGAACACCGGAAAATGCACGGGAAACCTACAGACCCGACGGGGGATGGTGGTATACAAGTGATATCATCAATTACCTTAATGCTTATAACACCGAACATATCGTCATAACAGCGGCCAATGATCCCAACCTTTTCAAAGACCAGTTACGAGGGGGAAATATTCTCATTCTCTGTATTACTATGGAAGAAATCAGGAGAAATTCTGTTGAACGGGAACATACACACGCCTTTTTCAGCGGCACCGGTCACTTTATTGTTATAAAAGGATATATTGTCGTCAACAACACTCTTTACTTTGAGGCATACGATCCTAATAGCTTGAATCGATTTTATCCTGCGCCTGAAGAAACATGGTTAAAGGGCAAAGACAGGTATTATCTCTGGGAAGACCTCTATAATGCAGTCAGTGCATGGTGGAATTATGCGATAGTGGTTATGGGTAATTCAGGCCTCAGGTCGAATTCACGATTCATAACACAGCCTGTCTCTGTAGATCCCAATACTATTCCTCATAAGAGCGGTGCCGGGTATTAACATCAACCTCTATTTCTTTATTCACTTTTTTTGAGAATACCCAGGTGAATATGAGGATAGCTAAAACAACAGGTATACAGGCAAGTGCAATCCAGTTTCCCTCAAATAGTTTATAGAACAGAAGTCTTAGAGGAAGACCTCCGTCAAGAAAGCTTGTTAAGGAGCCTAACGATATTTACCGCAATAATAATCAGTATCATGATGTAAACATAAAAGGCTAAACCTTTTATCAATAATGAAAATATGAACAACAATTTTTTCTTTTAGAATTTATATGGTTTTAATGAAAAGAAAATCTTGTAAATACATCTATTTTGTGTATACTTTACCGTAAATATGTTAGATTTACGATAAATCTTTTAGATGCGGGTATTGTCGGTTGTAGTGGCTGCCTGATTACAATCATGACTCATTCTTTATTATCTAAGGAATTACGGAATACCTTTAAAAAAAAACAGGGCAAATCGCTTTATTTGGAGTATAATTTTTTTATACATTAAAGGAGTTACATTATGGCAAAAGCAAAGAAAATTACAGTAGATAAGATTAATTCCCTCTTTTTACTAAGAATTACTCTTGCAATTTTCTTTATCATTCTTGGTATTTGCGGTATGTCAAAAACCATCGATGAGAGTGTTTTTTCTCTGGGACAAGGCAAAATTCTTCCTTTGGAGATCGCCTTCGGTCTGATAGAAATTATCTCCGGGATCGTATTGTTTCTCGGTATTTTCATTCCGACAGCGAAGAAATATACATCTTTGAGTACGCTTGTAATCCTCATTATCTGGATTGTACGGATTATTATTACAAGATTTGTGTACGGGCTTGGTTGGATTAATGGAAGCTTTACCGGATTTATGGTCTGGCTTTTAATTTTGTCTGTAGAACTCTTTATAGCTGCCGCTATATTCGTGATCTACAAACGGTATGATTGATTAAAAATTACAAAAACGGACTATAAGGAAAAAAAATATGCTTAATTTTATAAAAAATAAACTATTAATATTTATTCTCCTCATTTTTGCTTCTATCTGTTTATACGTTATTCATTTTTTATTCTTTCACGATGAACATCATATCTTTATTTACTTAATCGGGGATATAGC
>JAFGRV010000046.1 GCA_016934975.1 Spirochaetales bacterium
AATCATTGTACTTTGGCGTCTTGAAGAGTACCTTGCCGCGGAATTTATAGAATTGACATCCTATAATCGACATGCTATACTATTGATGTGGATTAATCCACACTAGAATTTTTAATGTACACTATGCCGATACCATTTTTAGTATTTTCAAACGTCCTTGCACCTTTGATAGCAGGGCTTTTTTTCCTGTGTTCATTTATTTCCCCGGGCATCATGCTGGCCGCTTATATTCTTAACATCTGCCGTAGGGCATTCTTTTCATGAACGGATCGGATGATGATCATAGATCAACTTAGCATGTATCCGGAAGGAGGAGCACTGGGTTAGCCTTTATTTCCTTTTTTCGGAAGAAGAATAATTTTTAGTAGGATAATATCAAAAAATGTAAAATGAGGGAGAATTGTATGAAAAAGTTACTTTTTAATGTAATATTTTTAATATTACTGGGTTCAATGCTTTTTAGTGCGCCGCATAATGGAGATTTTTTCCAGTTGCTGCAGCCCGACGGCAATCGTGTTTCCGTAAAGGTCTGGGGTGATGAGTATTATCAGACAGTTGAAGGTCTTGACGGATACACCCTGATACGAGAAGATGACTCCGGTTGGATTTGTTATGCCCGGGTTTCAGATGACGGTATGGACTACCTGTCAACAGGTCTTCGTTATACCATCTACCAGCCTGAAGAGCAGACTGAATTCGCCTCTATGCGGAAAGAAACTAATTATGCTTTTGCAAAGCATGCAAGAATTTCAATAGATTCAGTAAAGAAAAAGATCGCTGTTCGTAAAGCCGTATTAAATCAAACAGCTGATGATGAATCTTTGAACAGGTCTTTAAATGCAAGCACGATACTTGCCGCTCCACCGGTTCTGGATATTACAGGCACCAGAGTGGGGGTGACGGTATTAATTGATTTTCCCGATGTAAAATCCTCAATACCCAGAAATGAAATTATAAATTTTCTGAACCAGACCGGATATTCGAATTATGATAATAATGGGTCTGTTAAAGATTATTTCTACGAAGTGTCAAATCAACGTCTTAATTATACTAATAGTGTGACGGAATTTGTAACAGTCAGCAAAAATAAATCCTACTATGACAGTGGCTCTAATTATCCGCATGTGACGGAGCTTATGTATGAAGCATTAGATCTTGTTAAGGCTTCGGGGTTTGATTTTAGCGGTATATCGACAGAAAACGGTTCCTTTGTGGCGTTGAATTTTCTCTATGCAGGGACCCCGGATGCCGGTTGGGGTAATGGTTTGTGGCCCCATATGGGAACAAAGGATGGCCGGTATACTATAGATGGTATACGGGTGAGAACCTATCAGATGAGTAATATCGGAAGAAATTTAGCTATTGGAACATTTTGTCATGAAAGTGGACATCTTATATGCCACTGGGATGATTTGTATGCCTATGATGATCATGATGGCGGTATCGGAGCCTACGGTGTGATGTGTATTAACAGTGACAAAAATCCTCAATTACCGAATCCTTATTTCAGGTACCTTGCGAACTGGATCAGTTTTGACGACATCGCAAATGACCCAAACGGTACTCAATATTCATTGGAACAAAATGGCAACAATCCCCTGAGGTACAGTCCCGGCGGGAATGAATATTATGTAATTGAAAACCGGCAGAGAAACGGAAGAAGCGCGGTTCTTCCGGATTCCGGACTGCTTATTTGGCATATCTACACAGAGGGCGACAACAAATATTCACAATATACAAATATGGTTTCTGTGGTACAGGCTGATAACCGGTTTGATCTGGAAAAAAGAGCAAACAAGGGCGGCCCCGGAGATCTCTTTCATGCAGGTTCCAATGACAGATTTAATGACAATACCTCTCCAAACGCTCATTGGTATAATGGTTCGAATTCCGGTATGGATATTGCAAATATCAGCAGTGAAGGAAGTGTGATGACTTTTACGTTAGGTGACGGACCTACCATTGAACCCACACCCTCACCCTCACCGACCCCAACGCCCCTTACAAGCGGTAATATTATGGTGCGGGCCCGGGGTACATTGGGGGGCGAAAATCTTGAAGTGGTGATAGACGGCACTGTTACACAAAGCTGGATACTGACCACCGACTATCAAAATTATTTTGCCAACGGAAACGGGGTTATTGAAGTGCAGTTTACAAATGACGACAGTTTGGCGAACGGGATGGACGCGCAGGTGGATTATATTGTGTATAACGATGTCACATACCAGGCAGAAGATCAGAATGTTAATACCGCGGTATATATCGACGGCGCCTGCGGCGGATCCTATAGTGAGCTGCTGGAATGCAATGGCTATATCCGTTTTGATACTTCATCAACACCGACAGCTCATCCCGTTCTTCTCGGGGATGTTAATTCAGACGGTACAATAGATATTGTTGATGCTCTGCTTATTGCTCAATATTATGTCGGCTTTAATCCGGAAAATTTTAATGCTGTGGCTGCCGATGTAAACTGTGATAATGTGCTTGATATTGTAGATTCCTTATTAATTGCCCAGTACTACGTTAGTCTGATAAACAGTTTTTGCTGATACATTCAAGTTGATAGTAAAGCATTATCTTTGCGCAGGGGATTATTCTCTGCGCAAGAGAATGCTTTTTTAAATAATAGTGAAACTTATAATTCACCTCTGCAGATGATGCGTCCGCAGATATTGCGTCCGCAGATGATGCGGAGAAATACAGAAAAAACCGAAATCCGGTCCATCGAAAGTTTTGCAGTTTTCTTTGAAAAAATCATTGTACTTTGGCGTCTTGAAGAGTACCTCTTAATCACCGTGAACATCCGGCTTTTTTTCCTGTGTTCATTTATTGCCCCGGTCATCATGCCGGCCGCTCATATTTTTAAACCGAGGAGCGGACAAAAAAAAATGAAAACTGGAAACACCTTTAACAGAATTGAATATAACCGAGATCGCATTAAAAACAGGTTTTAATAATGCCAATTATTTCAGCAGTATATTTAAAAAGATTG
>JAFGRV010000407.1 GCA_016934975.1 Spirochaetales bacterium
AAAACTAAAAATCTTAAATTAATTGTAATTTTATTTATCACATTTTTTTGTGTGACTCATGTGTTTTGCGACACTCCGTGGCTTCATACGGAAGGGAATCAGATTAAAGATCCCCAGGGTAATAGAGTCATCTTGCGTGGTGTCTCGATGATTGATATTGGTGCCGAAGAATCATGGTATGGCGGTGCATTTAATAATATAGACCGGATTACAAATCAAAATGATTCACAAGGGTCTTCTCCGGGGTGGTATACAAAAATAATCCGTATACCGATCATTCCTTATGACTCGGGTTTTCAGAGTCCCATTCCTTTTCAGCCGGGAAATGACAATTTATATAATAATTTATTGCGGCCGGTTGTCGATTATTGTAAACAAAAAGATGTGTATGTGATAATCGACTGGCACTATATAGACGATGTTAATAACCACGTGCAGACCACAACTGAATTCTGGAATTATATGGCGCCAAAATTTGCCAATGATTCTCATGTTCTTTTTGAACTCTACAACGAACCGATTAATAATGGCTCCAATGATGCATCAAACTGGGCTGTTGTCCGCGGTTATATGCAGAATTGGTATAATCTTGTACGTGCTGCTGCTCCTAATAACCCCATTCTTGTGGGTACCCCGTCATGGTGTCAGATCCTCACGCCAACCATAAACAATCCTGTGAATGGTGAGAATATCATCTATGTCGTACATACCTATCCCTCACATTGGAAAAATTCCTGGTGCCGGGATCAAATATCACAGACGGCAGGGGTCCATCCCCTTATGTTAACTGAATGGGGATTCAGCCAGAGTAATGAAGAACCGGGTAGTATCGCTTACGGATCAATTTCCGATTATGGCCGGCCGATTATGGATTTTATCGAATCATATGGAATCAGCAATACGGCCTGGGTTGCCAATTATGAATGGGGTCCGCCTATGTTTTGGACGAATTGGACACTCCGCTGCGGTGAAGGTGAAATGGGTTGTTTTGTGAAAGATCAGTTATATGCCATGAGAAATGTCAACACCCCCGGCACCGGAACTCCGGTCCCGACTGCGACACCTCTATCGACATCTACTCCAACACCCACCCCCACCCAGGGGAATCTGCGTGGTGATGTAAACGGTGATACGACTATCGATATTGTGGATGCCCTTTTAATTGCCCAGCATTACGTCGGTTTGAATCCCCCGGGATTTAATGCTTCCGCGGCGGATACAAACTGTGACAATAATATAGATATCGTGGACGCGCTTTTAATTGCACAATATTATGTCGGGTTGATAACGGTATTCTGCTAGTGTTTTTAAAGAGCTCCCGGATTACATCCGGGAGCTCCTGGAATTAAAAAATTTAAGAAATACGCCGGGTAGTCTCCTCCCGGGTATGAAGAGCACTATAAAGAATAATTTTCGCATATTTAGGTTGTCCAATAACCTCAATTATAACAAAATTGTTCTATAACTACACCATATATAGCGTATAAGTATGATTTCCTCCCCCATATATTGTGTAATGAGGTTATTGGCCAACCTTGTTTAACCTTTGTACTCAAAGGAGGTTGCGGGACAACCTTTATTACCGGGCATCAACCTGTAAGGTGTTTTTTGATATCATTCTGTTGTATTTTGCCCGAGAGCACTCATGACACCGGAACTGTGGATTTTTATCTTTTGTTTTATCATAATTCGAGGTTTTTACTAATCTGTAGCCCCTCGATGTTTCCTTCTTACAATCGGCACATATAATATTGTTGTTTATCTCCCATAGTTCACCTGTAAAAAGAATATCTGACTTTTTAAAAATCCATAAATCTATCCAGAAAAAAATTAATCCCCCGATAAAATTAGCTACAATTGTTGTAACCGTCGGTCCCAGGGATTTGGTTAAATAGAAAACGCATAAGGCCAAAATCGGTGTTGATAATTGCCATCGCAGAAGATATAAAGAATATCGCTTAAATAGGTTCATCGTATTGCTCTCCTCACTTTCCGGATTTCCTGTTACCATTTTTAAATCTTCAAGGTTGATGTATTGGATATCCGGATAAATGGTACCTCTTTACATTAATGAATGTCAAGAAAATGTCGTCAATTTCTTAAGCTTCCGTGAAATGTTCTACTCTTTATAATCGGAAATATTCATACCTGACACCGTTGTTACATCGGGATATAAGCAAGAGTATAAAATAGAACATTATGGAGGTTGCGTGTGCGGCCCCGGCAGTGTATAATGATGTAATGATTTTACAAGAGGAAAAGAACTATGAATATAAATTTTTATAATAAGTCGGATGAAATAATGGATAGAGGCCTCCTTGAAAAAAAACAACTGGAGAAAATAAGGTCCCTGGTGAACCGGGCCCTGGCTACTCCTTTTTACAAGACCCTCCTTGCGGATGTGGGAATCCGGAACGGGAAGGATATCCGGAGCTTTCGTGATTATCAGCAAATTCCCTTTACACAGAAGGATGATTTACGAAAAGCCTTTCCCTCGGGTATGCTGGCTATTCCCCGGGAGAAGGTGATCCGGCTTCATGCGTCCAGCGGTACAACAGGAATTCCCACGGTTATCTATCATTCAAAGAATGACATTGATAACTGGACGGATTTATTGGCCCGCTCTTTGGCCGCAACAGGGTGTACGGAGCAGGATGTGCTTCAGAATATGATGAGCTACGGATTGTTCACAGGGGGCCTGGGAATGCACTATGGAGCAGAGCGTCTGGGAATGATGGTTATCCCTGCCAGCGCCGGTAATACACAGCGTCAGCTGAATATGCTGCGAAATTTTGCCGTAACGGTGGTGCATGCAACACCCAGTTATTTGCTTCATATCTACTCGCGGCTGGATAGTTACGGATTTTCCTTAAAGGATTTTAATCTGAAAAAGGCGATGGTCGGGGCGGAACCCCATTCCGAAGATACACGAAAAAAGATTGAAAGTCTTTTTAAGATTGATGTCTACAATTCCTATGGCTTAAGTGAGATGAACGGACCGGGTGTTGCCTTTGAATGCGTCTACAAAACAGGGATGCATCTATGGGAAGACGCCTATTTTATGGAAATAATTAATCCGGACACCCTTGAACCTCAGCCGGAGGGCGGCCAGGGTGAATTGGTATTATCGACCCTTAACCGTGAAGCCACCCCGATTCTCCGTTACAGAACCAGGGACCTTACATCGATCCTCCCCGGGGCGTGTGAATGCGGCCGTGTGCATAGACGCATAACCCGGATAATCGGAAGAAGCGATGATATGCTTATCATTAATGGAGTCAATGTTTTTCCCTCCCAGATCGAGGAGGTGATCATGCGTATGCCCGAGGTCGGGACGAACTACCAGATCGTGCTGGAAAAAAAGGGTTCCCTGGATCAAATTATCATAAAAACGGAAGTTCACCAGGGGATTTTCAATGACAATACACGGGAACTGAATCAATTGAGCAAGAGGATCGCCGAGAATCTGAAGACTTCGATTTCCATCAACCCTAAGGTCGAACTTCATGAACCCGGCCAATTACCTGTGTACGAAGGCAAAGCGAAACGGGTTTTTGATAACCGGGAAAAAATATAACCGGGCAGCTCATTTTTCTATTTTATGTTTTTTACTCATCTCCTCCATCGTCGGATGGAGAAACCCCCCGGGAATCGGGGTTTTCTATTTTTTTATTATCAAACCTCTTGCATAATATAATACATTTTACTACCATTTCCACATGACACCATATTTTATCAGGCGGTTTCTATTGATTATTCCCACTTTTTTGGGAATTACCATCATGGTTTTTATTATTACGAGATTTGTACCGGGAGGTCCGGTGGAACGTATTATTTCGGAATATCAGATGGCCGCGGCGGAAGGCGGGAGGGGTGCCCAGGGTTTAAAGGGGCAGGTACAACCCCTTTCGGAGGACCAGATAAATGAGTTAAAAAGGTACTTTGGTCTGGATAAGCCGGTTATTATTTCCTATTTTATATGGCTTGGAAAAGTGGTAACAGGGGATTTGGGGTTGTCCTCACGATATCACGATCCGGTTTTGAACATGATCGTGGAAAGAATGCCCATATCTCTTTATTTCGGGATCATTACCTTATTTCTTGTTTACGGTATCTGTATTCCCCTGGGGCTGGTGAAGGCTATTAAGCATAAAACCGTTATGGATAATATAACATCGGTTGTGGTGTTTGTGGGATACGCGATTCCCGGGTGGGTCGTGGGAATCCTGCTGCTTTTATTATTTTCTTCCAATTGGGAGATTTTTCCCCTCGGGGGATTTGTCAGCGATAATTTTTCGGATCTGAATTTTATTGAAAAAATCGGGGACCTCCTCTGGCATACGATACTACCGATTACTGCCTATGTAACGGGTTCTTTTGCCTTTATGACATTTCTTATGAAAAACACATTGATGGATAATCTTGCAAGCGATTATGTACGGACAGCCATGGCAAAGGGGCTCACCTTCAGGCAGGCCATCTTCAGACACGCCCTTCGTAACAGCTTAATCCCGTTGGCCACGAGTTTCGGAAATAATATTTCCATTATCCTTACCGGCTCATTTCTTATTGAAAAAGTATTTAATATAAACGGGATGGGGTTGTTGGGGTATGAATCCATTGTGGAAAGGGATTATCCGGTAGTCATGGGTACCCTGGTTATCGCGTCCCTGCTTTTTTTAATCGGAAATATTCTTTCCGATATTTGTGTCGCAATAGTAGATCCGAGGGTACAGTTTAAATGATGAAATTTAAATTAAATCCACTTACCGTAAAAAAAATAAAGCGATTTATCTCGATTAAAAGGGGATTTTATTCCTTTATTATTTTCATTTTTTTTATTTTATTTTCTTTTTTCGCGGAACTATTTATCAATAACAGGGCCTTGATCGTCTCGTATAATAATAAACTCTATTTTCCCACCTACGGACAGATGATCCCCGGGAATGTCTTCGATCTTTCCTATGATTATGAAACAAATTACCGGGAGTTAAAAGAGCGGTGTGAAAAAGAGAACAAAGGGAACTGGGTGCTCTTGCCATTGGTCCCTTATAACCCGTATGAAAATGATTTCAGGGAGAACGAGTACCCGCCTGCTCCGCCTTCCTTTGGGTCTCAACATTTTTTGGGCACCGATAAAGCGGGAAGGGATATTCTGGCCCGCCTTGTCTATGGGTTCCGGGTTGCGATTATTTTTTCATTAAGTCTTTTAGGTATTTGCTATCTTATCGGTATTATTCTGGGATGTGCCATGGGGTACCTGGGAGGACTCTTTGACCTCTTGTTTCAACGGATCATAGAGATTTGGAATGCCGTGCCGTATCTTTATGTCATTATCATTATCTCTTCTATTGTTTTCCCGAATGTATTGATTTTGATCCTGATAAATGTCTTTTTCGGCTGGTATGGCATGACCTGGATTATGCGGACATTAACCTATAAGGAAAAAGCAAGAGATTATGTATTGGCTGCCAAATCCATCGGGGCGAGCAGCATAAGAATTATCTTAAAACATATTATCCCCAATACGATCTCCATTATCGTTACCTATGCCCCGTTTTCCGTTGCCTCGGGTATTATTACCTTGACAGCTTTGGATTACCTTGGCTACGGACTCCGTCCCCCGACACCAAGCTGGGGAGAATTGCTGGAGCAGGGGTGGACAAATTTATCCGATTACTGGATTGCGTTTTCCGTCATTGCGGCGATGGTGATTACCCTTACCCTGGTGACATTTGTCGGTGAAGCAGTAAGGGAAGCCTTTGATCCTAAAATGCATACAACATATGAATAAAATAAGAATGCGAGGTAAATCTATGCGAAACATTATAAAAGGAACAATCCTTTTTTTATTAATGCCGATGTTTTTTTTATTGATTTTTCTTTCTTGTCAGAAACCCCGGGAAGAATCCGTGAATGATATCGGTGAAATATTCAAAGCACCAATCTCCCGGGAAAAAATTCCAACAGACATCCAGTGGTTAACGAATGATAGTGATCCTGTTTTTTCATCTCCGGAAGCAAAAAAAGGAGGGATCTTTCATCATTATATGTTAAGCTTTCCCCCGACCTTTCGTGTTGTGGGACCGGATTCCAACAGCGGTTTCAGGTCGTATGTCCTTGATAATCAGCTGAGTTTAGTTGATATACATCCCAATACGGAGAATCTTGTCCCGGAACTTGCCACTCATTGGGCGTATGATAAAGACGGAAAAACCATGTATTTTAAGCTGAACAGGAAAGCGCGGTGGTCCGACGGAGAACCGGTGACTGCTCATGATATTGCTTTTACCCTTGAATTTATGCGCTCCGAACATATTGTGGCACCCTGGTATAATGATTTTTATACCGAGTATATCGATAAGGTCGTGGTGTACGATGATTATACCCTGGCTGTCGTTGCAACCCGGGCTATGCCCGACCTCTGGCTTTATCTGTCTTTACGTCCTATTCCCCGCCATTTTTACGGAACATTACAAGCCGATTTTGTCGAAAAATATAACTGGAAAATTGAACCGAATACCGGTCCCTATCAGATAAAAGAGTTTGAAAAGGGCAAAAGCGTTACCCTTGAACGGAAAAAGGACTGGTGGGCAAAGGATCTTACTTATTTTAAAAACCGTTTTAATGTCGACAGAATACAAGTGAATGTGATTAAAGATTTTAATATGATCTGGGAGTATTTTAAAAAAGGAGAACTTGATACCTTCTGGATGCCGTACCCGGATTACTGGTATGATAAATCGAAGATTCCCGAGGTGGAAAAGGGATACATCTATAAAGTGATGTTTTATAACGATACACGCCAGGGTGCCTATGAAATATATATGAATGAAGATACCGAACTCTTTAAAGATAAAAATGTCCGTTATGCCTTTGCCCATGCCATGAATGTTGAGCTGGTGATCGAAAAGATACTACGGAATGATTATTACCGGTTGGAACACGGAGTGATCGGATACGGAAAGTACTCGAATTATAATATACGGGCACGGAGATATGACATCGGAAAGGTCGAAGAATATATGAAAAAAGCGGGCTGGAACCGGGGAAAAGACGGGATCTGGGAAAAAGGAACATTACGATTTTCCGTTAACCTTACCTATAGCTCGGATAATATGACACCCCGCCTTGTGGTGCTCAAAGAAGAGGCACTAAAAGCGGGAGTGGAGCTTCTCCTGGATAAGCTGGACAGCACCGCCGCATATAAAAAAGTAATGGAAAAAAAGCATGAAGCCACCTGGTGGTCATGGTCCACGAGCTTTGCTCCGAAGTTTTGGGAAAGTTATCACTCGATTAATGCTCATAAATCCCAGACAAATAATATCAGCAATACCGACGATCCGGAGCTGGATGCACTCATCGATGAATACAGAAACCTGACAGATGAAGATAAGCGTGTTGCCCTTGCAAAGAAAATACAGGAGAAGATATACGAGATATGTCCCTCTGTTCCCCTCTTCATGGTCCCGTACGTACGAAGTGCGGCCTGGAGATGGTGGCGGCTGCCGGAGGTTCCCGGTGCGAAGCTCAATAATTCAGATCTCTTTAATGCTTTATTCGGTGATTATAATTTCGGGGGACTCTTTTGGTTCGATGAACAGCTCTATAAAGAGACAAAAGATGCCATGAAAAAAGGGACGGCCCTGAAGCCGGTTACTATCATAAATGAAACGTACAAAATGGAAATATTAAAATAGGAGATGGAAGAAAGTACCATGAGGAAAGTTATTTATTGTTTAGCCGCTTATGCCTTGTTATTCGTAATGTTCTCATGCGGGGGCAAGGCTGATGTAGAGACGGGGAAGTCCGATTATAGTTTTAAAGCCCCCCTCTTTTCCGAACCTCTGCCGGACGATCTGGTTTGGCTGACAAATGAGACGGATGAGGTTTTTGCCTCTCCAAAGGCGAAAAAAGGCGGGACTATGGTGACTTTTCTTCCGTCATTTCCCACCACCTTTCGTACGGTAGGACCGGATTCAAACAGCAGTTTTAGAGGTTATATTGATGACAACACCCTTGGTTTAGTGGAACTCCATCCGGATACGGAGAATATTATTCCTTTACTGGCGACCCATTGGGCATACAAAGGTGATAATAAAACAATGTATTTTAAACTGAACAAAAACGCAAGATGGTCCGACGGAGTTCCTCTCACAGCCCATGATTTCGCGTATACTCTTAAATTCCTGCGTTCTGAATTTATCGTATCTCCTTATTATAATGAAGTATTTGCAGAGGATAAATTTGAAGTCGTTGTTTATGATGATTATACCCTTGCTGTTATAAATAAAGAGAGCGAGGTTATTCAGAGTGATCTATTCTTCCATGTAAATATATGGCCCACCCCTGCCCATTATTACGGTGAACTTGGTGAAGATTTTATCGAAAAATACAACTGGGCGATTGTCCCCAATCCGGGGCCCTACATTATATCGGAGTTTGAAAAGGGTAAGAGTGTTACCTTTACGCGGAAAAAGGACTGGTGGGGAAAAGATCTGAAATATCTTAAAAACAGATTTAATGTGGATAAGGTCATTTTCAAGGTTATTAAAGACTCGAATTTGACATGGGAATATTTTAAAAAAGGGGAGCTGGATGTACACGGTATCACTCACCCTATGTATTATTATGATAAAACAGATATTGATATTTTTCATAAAGGGTATGCCAATAAAATATGGTTTTATAATGACACCCAACAAACTCCCTGGGGAATGTTTTTGAACAGGGACAATGAATTATTTAAAAGCGCGAATTTGCGGTATGCTTTTGCTCATGCCATGAATCTGCAATTGGTAAATGAGAAGATTCTCCGGAATGAATACTACAGGCTGGAACACGCGTATGTCGGTTACGGTAAATATACAAACAACACTATTCGTGCACGGCGGTTCGATCTCGATAAAGTGAATTATTATATGAAAGAAGAAGGCTGGAACCGGGGGAGCGACGGGATATGGGTAAAGAACGGGCTGCGTTTTTCCGTTGATGTTACTTATTCTTCGGATCTTAATACACAGCGTCTTGTTGTTCTCAAAGAAGAAGCACAGAAGGCGGGGATCGAGTTAAAACTCGATAAGCTCGATAGCTCTGCTCAATATAAAAAGGTCATGGAAAAAAAACATGAGGTCGCGGAATGGATCTGGTCAACAAAATTCAGACCTGTCTATTTTCAACAGTACCTTTCGGAGTATGCTCATAAACCGCAGACAAACAATATCACCAATACAGACGATAAAGACCTCGACGCTCTCATCGATAAATACAGATTTTCCTTTGATGAAAACGAAAGAATTGCCCTTTCATTACAGGTACAGGAAAAACTGCACGAAGAATGCTCTTTTGTCCCCTGGTTTATGATTCCCTATGTGCGCCAGGCTTTCTGGAGGTGGTGGCGGCTGCCGGATATCCCCGGAACAAAGAGTACGGACAATCTGTTTGAACCTTTTGATACCAAATTCGGGGGCCTTTTCTGGTTTGACAAAGACATGTATGATGAAACTCAAAAAGCCATGAAATCAGGTAAGACGTATACTCCTGTTGAAATCAAAGATCAGACATATTTAATGGAAATACTGAAATAGGCCAAGAGAAAAATAGTGAGTGATGTAAATATTCTTGAAGTTAAAAACCTTACAACCTCTTTTCGAACCGAAGCAGGTAAAATAAATGCGGTGGATTCGGTCAGTTTTAACGTGAAAAAAGGAAAAACTCTTGGGTTGGTCGGTGAGTCGGGGTGCGGTAAAAGTGTGACCGCATTATCGATTATGCGGCTGCTTCCGAGACCCATGGGAACGATCGAGAAAGGGAGTGTTCTTTTTCATGGCAATGATCTTATCACTCTTTTGCCGGATGATATGCGGAAGATCCGGGGTAATCGAATCGCGATGATATTTCAGGAACCCATGACCGCCCTGAATCCTATTCAAAGAATCGGAAAACAATTGGACGAGATGTATCAGCTCCATAATCCGGATGTAAAAAAAGAGATAACGAAACAAAGATCAATAGAGATGTTGATGAAAGTCGGGATGCCGGATGCCGGAAAACGGTATGATGAATATCCTCATCAACTATCCGGCGGTATGCGCCAAAGGGCGATGATCGCCATGGCGTTGATATGTGAACCGGAGATACTCATCGCCGATGAACCTACCACGGCCCTGGATGTCACGATCCAGGCGCAGATCCTTGATCTTATTAAAGCATTGCAGAAAACAACGGGAATGTCGATTATTTTTATTACTCATGATCTCGGGGTCATCGCTGAAATATGTGATGATGTTGTCGTCATGTATGCCGGGAATATCGCGGAGACCGGACCGGTAGAGGAATTGTTTGCTCATCCGGAACATCCCTATACATTAGGTCTTTTATCCTCGATTCCCAGGCTGGAGAATAAAAGAAAGACGAAATTAAGAACCATAGAAGGAATGGTCCCCAGTTTATACGAGCTGCCCCCGGGATGCCGTTTTCAGAACAGATGTTCTTTTGTCATGGATATCTGCAGAGCAAAACCGCCTGAATTGTCTCAGGCCGGGGATAATCACCTGGTGAGCTGCTATTATGTTGAACAAAGGAAGTAGATGAGTAACGATTTATTGGAAGTGCGGAATGTAAAAAAATATTTCCCGATTATGGGGGGTGTGTTCTGGCATGAGATAGGAAAAGTGTATGCTGTGGATGATGTTTCTTTTTCCATTAAACCGGGGGAGACAGTGGGGCTTGTGGGTGAATCGGGGTGCGGTAAAACCACGTTGGGGAGAACCCTTATCAACCTCTATAAGGCCACGGACGGGGATGTTTTATTCGAGGGGAAAAGCATCTTTTCCATGAAAAAGCAGGACCTACGTCTCTTAAGGAAAAGTATGCAGATGATATTTCAGGATCCCTTTGAGTCTTTGAATCAACGGCATACAATCGGGTATATCCTGGAGGAGCCCTTCATTATACATCATATGGGTTCAAAAAAGGAACGGAAAGAAAAAATAGAATATCTTCTGGAGAAGGTCGGGTTGGCAAAGGATGTACTGGACCGCTATCCCCATGAATTCAGCGGCGGCCAGCGCCAGCGTCTGGGGATTGCCCGGGCTCTTACCTTGCATCCCAAACTCATTATCTGTGACGAACCTGTTTCGGCCCTGGATGTCTCCATTCAATCCCAAATCCTGAACCTTTTACTGGATTTGCAGGAAACATTTCATCTCACCTACCTCTTTATTGCTCATGATCTGGCCGTGGTAAAACATGTGTCAGACAGAATAGCGGTGATGTATTTGGGGAAAATTGTGGAATTGACAGACGCCGATAGTATTTATCAGGATCCCCTTCATCCGTATACCCGGGCTTTAGTATCGGCGATTCCTGTTCCCGATCCCGTAAAAGCAAAGGGTATGAAAAAACAGATATTAAAAGGTGATGTCCCGTCTCCGAGCAACCCCCCTTCGGGCTGCCGTTTTCATACGAGATGTCCCATGGTGATTGATGTCTGTAAAATAACCGAACCTGCGTTGCGAATTATCGGTTCAAACGCCACAGGGAAACATCATGTTGCGTGCCACAGGGCAGAAGAGATGCTGCATTAGCTTTTTTCCACACTGGTCTTTTCTTCATCAGCCTTCTCTGCATCAACCTTTTCTACATCAGCCTTTTCTACATCAACCTTTTCTACATCAACCTTCTCTACATCAACCTTCTCTACATCAACCTTCTCTACATCAACCTTCTCTACATCAACCTTTTCTACATCAACCTTCTCTACATCAGCTTTTTCCACATCAGCCTTCTTAATCGCTTCGATAAGGAGGTATTTTAACCAGTCGTCCGATAATTTCAGGTATTTATCGCAATCGGGGCAGACAAACCGTTTTTCCTTTAGGTGTTTTTGAGCACACTCAATACAATAAATCTTTCCGCAATTTTCGCATTTTCCCGCGGGGGCTTCTCCCGGGGGTTCTCCGTGTATGGTGCCTAATGATTGGGGGGGGATGGTTTTCGCAACCCACCATTCCCGGCCGCAGGTGGCGCAGAGAAGATTTTTCTCGAATTTATTCCGGATATTCTTTTTTATGCGCTGTGCGATTTCGTTTTCCGGTTCTTTTTCCAGGACCTTGTTTATCCATTCCATGGATTTCTGGTAATCCGACCGGTCGAGATAGAGATTTGCCAGATTTATCATAATAGTCGTATTCCCCGGGTCTTTTTCCAGACCTTCCTGAAAGGCGACTCCGGCGCGTACCCATTCTCTCTTTATTAAAGAAAGATATCCGATGAGGTTCAGAACCGATGGGGTGGGTGAGATGTCATAGAGTTTTGTCAGGTACTCTTCCGCCTGCATAATCATATCAACCTCAATACAGGCTTCCGCGCAATTTTCAAGATAAGCGGGGTTTTCCGGTTCGATCTTCAAGGCTTTTTTATATTCGTTTATTGCTTTTTTGAATTTTTTATCCTGGGTAAAGAGATTTCCTCTTTGATTATATATTTTTGACTTCCCCTCGAAGTCTTCGGAAGCAAGGACCTGAAAGGCTTCATCCATTTGACCGAGGTTGTAATGGCTTTGAGAGAGGTTGATGGCAATATCAATGGCTATGTCCGTTTCGCCTGATGCTTTTTCTAATGCCCGTGCAAAATATTCGTTTGCTTCTTTATAGTCTTTTTTATTCAGGAGATATAATCCGTACTGATTGAGCACCCAGGGGTCTTCGGGCTTAAGCTCCATGGCTTTTTCCAGTTCTTTTTCAGGATTTTCTCCGGCTAAGTATTTTACTTCTCCAAGGCGGAGCCAGTAGAGGTAAAAAGATTCTTCCAGTTCACATGCCTTTTTAAAATCCTTAAGGGCGTTTTTTATCTCCCCTTTATCTTTTTTTATGAGCCCGTTCAGGTAGAAAATGCCGGAATCATTACACCCTTTTTTAATGAGGTCATCAAAAATTTCTTCGGCCTCGTCACGTTTCTGTTCCTGAAAAAGTATTTTCCCCGCAAGTCCCCGGACATCATCGTTTACCGAGTCGAGTTTTTCCAGCCGGGCAAAAATCGGGTACAATTCATCGAAGGCTTCTTCTTTAAAAAAGAGGGTTGATGCTTTTAGATAATACTCGATGGCTTTTTCCTTATTTCCATTCATATCCGCGGCTCGTGCAGTATTCACCATGAAAATCGGCATGGTATCCTGGATGGAACATGCTGTTTCATATGCCGCAAATGCTTTTTCAAAATTGCC
Source organism: Spirochaetales bacterium (assembly GCA_016934975.1). Classification (GTDB taxonomy): domain Bacteria; phylum Spirochaetota; class Spirochaetia; order SZUA-6; family JAFGRV01; genus JAFGRV01. Next base: position 13,226 of record JAFGRV010000407.1, read on the forward strand.
GATAGAATATTCACAATTGCCAAGGAGGTTATATATTGTTGCATTATCCTCAAATAAGGAAATTTTCCCGAGAATAAAGTCCCGTGCTTCAATGGTTTTATTAAGGAGATAAAGAATATTTGCCTTTTCCTGAATCGCCGCTGTCCGGGAGGGCTCGAGGCTCAGACATTTATCGATGGTTTCCAGGGCCAGTTCATGCATCCCCATATTGACGCACATTTCTCCGAAAAGGAAGAAATCATCGGCAGTCGGCTTTTTATGGCGCAAGGCTTTTTTTATTTGTATTGATGCGGCGGTGTATGCTTCCATTGCGTATAATGTTTTCGCGAGTCTTATTCGTGCTTCCGGTTCCTGGGGAATATAGGATGTCCACCGCTCAAAATGTTTTTCTATTTCTATGTCCCGGGATTCCAGGGAGAACTCTTTCAGGTAAAAATGTGCTTCCGGTTTATCATTATAATTCTGGGCGGCGAAACCGATCTGTCCCTTAAAGAGCATATCATCTTCGAGTTCGGCGATCCATTCATCATCAACATAGAAAGAGAAATATGTATCCCGTGCGATGATTCTTATTGAGTTTGTAGAATCGGATATGTGGGGAGATTCCGTCCAATCAATTCTGACCAGAGGATTTCCGTTAAAAACGACATCGAACCGGAAAAAACCCTTATTTGAGATAAGAAAATAGTAGAAGTTTTCCTCGTTAATATAACGAAAGATAAATCCCGCGGCAGAGTGTTTATTGTCAGGATGAAACTCAATATCCCCTTCCAGGCAAAAATTGGCGTACCGGTTCGGTTCGCTTAATACCCAGGCGAAATGATTCTTTTTCTTTAATGTGAGAAAGAATTTATTTTTCTCGATTCCCGATTCGTAGGTATCATCCTTTTGAATGGCAAAGCGTTTCTTGTCGAGGAAATTAAACGAGGTTTTCCACCTCTCCTTTACGATCTCATAAGGATCCGGTTTATCTTTTTTTCCAAATAATAACATAAGCTCTCTCTATGAGTATAACAGGATAACCGCGAGAACCTCAAGGGGTTCGTCATATTTATTGCCGATTGAATGGCCGGCCCCGTCCCCGGTAAGAATGGCATCTCCCGCATTTACCTCGAAGGTTTTTCCATTTTCTTCCATAAATCCTTTTCCTGAAATGATGTAAAAGATTTCTTCTTCGTTTTCATGGGTGTGGAACCCGATGGAGCAGTCTTTTTTAAGAATAAGCCGGGCACAGAGCCGTGCTTTTCCCTTTAATTCGTTTTTCTTAAAAATATGTACGATTTCTACCTCTCCGGTCCCCTCTCTCATTCGTTCTCTTATTTCCGATACCATATCTTCTTTTCTTCGAATCATTTTAACCCTCTCTTCCTCTATAAATTGTACCGTTGTATAAAAACCGTCATAGTGCTTTGACTCTCTCTTTTAAAACTGTTCAATGTTTTTTAAATCTTAATTATCATCCGGAGTACGGTCAAAACACTATTAACTATCTTATAGTATATTCATCTCATTTATTCAAGGGTGTTCATTTTTAATTATAAATATTGTGAGGCTTTGGTACAGCGCAACTTCTAAAGCAGTGTAATGGATAGTCCGGAATTCCTGAGATACATTAAAAAAATAAATTAATTATGAAACCTGAAGAGTTGAAATAAGTATATGGAAATGAAAGAAAATAAAATGTCTTTTATGTAAAATATAATGTATAAGTATGAGAAAAAAAGTGACTATGAATGATAAAAACAAAAATGTAATTACAAAAAAACATCCCTTTCCCGGATACGGTTTTTGTGTTTTCTTCGGTATATTATGTATCACCTTAGTTGCTATTGCCTCATTAATTTATTTTTACATTACTTATCACGACAAGTTGT
>JAFGRV010000408.1 GCA_016934975.1 Spirochaetales bacterium
AAAAAAAAATAATCACCATGAGTAAAATTATACACGCATGCCAACAGGAATTTGAGAAACTCGGAAGATTATGGGATAATCAGTATGGAGAAGAAAAGTGAGTAGAGGTCATGAGAAGTTTCAAACAGCTCTATCTTAAAACACCTTATTTGTACATGATATCAACAAAAGGGCTGTCTGGTTTATTTACCGGACAGCCCTTTTTTCCAATTATTTTCTAATGAAAATTCTTTTTACGGACAAAGCTGGATATAATGATAATCATTATCCTCTCTCCACCGTAAATACTGATACCCATTCGTGGTCCTGGTTGTTATAGCGATGCGAAAGCGGTATGCGCAACTACATCCTGTTTCTCCTGCAGGGAGAAGATAGCTCTTATCCAGGTAAAGGTATTTATTAAGAAAGCCTGATGTCGAGTCTTCGGCAGTTGAAATCCGTATCCCGGGAAAATAATCCGTGAGTACGGAGGGTGTCAGGGGATCATATTTCTTGCCTATTAATATCTCGTTTTTATCATCATTTCTGTAGTATCTGAAATTCCAGTATCTGATATATCCTTCGTACCCATTTGAATGATAGGCAGATAATTTTAAGGCAAGGTATTTATCATCTTCTGTGTCATCCATGTTGAGAATCATACATTCATGATTCACAGCCCCGCCGTAATCGCCTGGAAAACTTCCCACATAAGAAGATGATAAGTCCACGGGAGGAAGCGGACCGGGGGTATACACACGGGGAGTATCTACAGGATCAGAGGCGATGGGAAGAATAGCGGCGATTGGTGCAACATTATCCAGATTGATGACAATTGACGTATAATCCGCAAACGGTATAAATAGTGTTCCTGCCGGCATAAATCCAACTTCAATACTGATCCGGTGCCGTCCATTGAGTCCGGAGGTGGGCCAAATAGCCAGGAGATCGGGATAACTGTAGAACTCACTATTACTTACGGAAAGATCGGTTAATTTGTAGCAATTACTGACACCCGCAACTTCCTCGGGGCCTAAGGTCACAGTTACCGAATCCACAGTCATTGTTGATGTGTTTACGGTGTATTTCGTTTTTCGTAAAGGTGCGCTGACATATGTCGGAAGACCCCCGGTTTCGAGATTATCGATCCGAATCCTGTATCTGACATTAGGATAATTGTATAAATCCGCACTAAATGCCCCGAAAAGGAACAAGTTCCCGCCAAAAGGCGAGTCGACATATTCCGGGACATCCAGGTAGCCGGCGATGGGATTTTCTACAGTTGCCAGTCCTGTAGTGGTATCAATTAAACGAGTTCCGTCATGCTCAAGCTCAATCTTGCCAACCCGTGTAAAAATACCAGTATACTCACCGGTTCCAAGGGGGAAGGAAGGATAATCTCTTCCGTTACCGATTTCATGTGGTTCTTCGGGAACAAGAATATACCGGATATTAAATACCGGCGGGTAAGCTTGTATAGTAACAGAATCACTTTGAAACAGATTGGTTCCATTCACAAGTTCTGTCACAATAATTTTAACCGGGAGTGGACCGGGATCAGAACTGCTAAAGGAATTAAAATAGATTCCATTATTCTGGGTAATCGAGGTGGAAAGCGTCGTGTTATCACTTGCTTTTACAATGGTAACAGATACCAGATTCCTCTCGGTTGTCGCAACCATGTCTTCCTGCCCGATTATTATTTCCGGGGCAACACCTGTTAAAGGATTATTGGGTACGGCCTCCCCTTCATATAACAGCCGGGCGCTGTAAACCCTGCCCCAAACATAATAATTGGCTGCATGAGATATGAAAGGTACGATTATCAGGGATAATAGTAAAAATACTTTAACAAATATTTTTACACCCTTTTTTTGATATAACATTTTTATTTCCTCCTGTAAAATAATTCTATCATCAGGCAACTCCTGATGTTTTTCCCTGTCTTAGAAATAGTCTTAATAAAGCCATTGAAAACCACTACAATCGTAATACCGGAAAACTATTTATTTTCCGGTATAGTATTCTACAGGGAGTTCCTTTCCGTCTAACGTTACGGCTACTTTGACAGGCACACCAGGTTCACTCTGAATAATCTGTTGATAAGTACAGTCAAAGGCAAGTCCGAAACGGTCGACCGGTTTACAATCATATAGCTTTACGGACAAACGCTTTATTAGTTCGTCAGATGTGACAAGATTGGTATATTGATCCCTGCAATACACCCGTAAAACATACTGGGGATACTTTGACAGCTTCGGATCAAGAGGCAGCACTTCCGCATACGATTGTCTGCTGTCTACTTTATCCGGTTTGAGTAAAATGGTCCGGGCATAGACCCGATCGAACACTTCCCCGCTGCCCTTTGCAGTCACAACATATTTACCTGCAATCTGTATCTCTTTTGAGAGTTTACCGACAAAAGCACCATCCGAGTTAAGCTCCAGAGGAATTTCCACTGTTTGTCTTTTAATCAGGTTATCCAGGATAGAACCGCCTTTAAGAATTTTATTTACAAAAATACTTTTTGCACTCTGATCAGGATTCCGTTTAAGATCTTCAGCTGTGACAGGAAGAACTTTGTATTGTAAAATAAAATCCCTAACAGCCATGCTGATGGCAGTATCTATTGATTGTTTATAAGGCACATCCGCTGTAGCGACCACTTTTGCTTTTTTCGGTAATGTATTGCTTAGCCCGATCTTAACGTATAATGGTCTGTTCACAATTCCCGAATCATCCACATCAAGACTCATTCTCACATCAACTTTATTCGAACGCACTGCGGCAAGATACCGTTCTCCCCTGGGGCCTTCGACTCTATATTTCCATAAGCCTTTTTCAGGATTCATTACCTGATGAACAATATATCCCTTTCCATTATATGTCTTCATCTTTATTCTGTTTCCAGAAGGGGATGTGAGGATTAATTTCATTTCCGTGTTCAGGTTCTCCCAGCCAAGGATAAAATAGAGGACATTATCCACACCTTCAAAATAGACTTCGTAGGAATCCGACGTATCGCCGATATTACTGATATCTCTTTTATAGAGATCATCATCTTCATATGCCTGTTGTGCATCAAGGTAAACATCCAGCAGATCCACACCGGGATTATATGAATCATACCATCCGCCGTCACTGCTCGTACCGAGACACTCAAGACAATCTATCCAGCCGGCCGGTCCAAGGGCAACGGTAAAAACCTGGATATTGCCCGCCTGTAATTGTGAAAGTATCGGTGAAAAAGCGCATGGCGGGAAAGCGGTATGGGAACAAGCCCGGACAGCCCCGCTGTTTTCCTCTCCGTCTGACATAAGTATGATGATTTTCTTTGAATCGAGATCTGCATTGGCATTAAGGATATCAATAGCCCGCTGCAAACCATCACCCATGGGAGTCGAACAGTATGTTGCAGGGACTGTAATATCCAAATCAATGGCATCAATCGCGAGATCCTTATTAGTTTGATTCATCGCCGCCAATGTCCCAGGCGTGGCTGGAAAGATATCCGCTACTCCCCCGGGAAGACATCCGCCATAAGCGACAATTGCCATCCTGTCGGACTCAGGCATGGAAGCAACCATGGGTATTACCATCTCCTTGGCAAGATCAATGTATGGCGTTGAATTATAGGTGTTATAAAGCATACTGCCGGATACATCGTGTACCAGAACAAGATCAATTTTGTGGGGTTGTGTAATAGCTTCATAAAGGGAAATTGCATAATTATTTTCCGGGTATTCATCGGTATAACCGGGGGGATACATGACTTCCGCGAGTATGTGAAAATAATCACCCGTTGCAGGAGCAGTCCAGTCGATAGAGAGATTTGTCGCACTCAGGTATTCATCCGGCCAAAAGGATCCGGGACCGAGATAAATATCGGGAGGAGTATGCATCCCATCAACATAAATGGTCCCGATAGGAGACCCCCAGCTTGGATCTGAATTATCCGGTGGTGTTTCACCAGGAAACGCAGGCCGGGCGTGAAACTCTATTGTGACAGGGGGAGTGGCAGGTATAATCGGATCCAACATTCCATTCACAAAAAACCGCGCAAAAATCCGGTTTGTTCTTCCATGTAAAATTGTATCCGTACCGGCGGAACCAAAGGGCGCCTCCAGCTGGATATCGGGAGATTTACAGTTTGAAATTATCATTGATGTGATATCCGGTGCCTGTTGCATCACCAGGTCGTGGCTCTGCGCCCAACCGTGGGCTGCCAGAACAGCAATAAACAGTATTATTATTGCACATTTTTGTTTTAGGTTTTTACTTATCATTTATTATGTGACCTCCTTTAAAATGATTTTAATTGATGATAATAAGACATATAAATTCCAAATAGTTTGTTTTTTATTAATCTCATCTCCTTTCCAATTAGTTTTAGATAGATTTTTTCTTCTTATCTTTAAAATAAAGGGGTGCTTACACGTTTTTGTCACAGAATGGGGAGGATAAATGGGGGAAATATAATGGAAAGGAAGACATATGTCGTACTCTCATTGATTAAATCACAATAAAAGCTTTATAGACCTATTTTTGATATTTACCCGAAAGGGCAGCGGGAAAGTAATCGAGGAGACCAGACTGATACAAAAAATACCTTATAAATTTATAATAAATACCGGCTCAAAAGCTTTCATCACATCGATAAAACCTCATCTCTCATCCAAATGAGGAACCCCCTGGCCAGCCATTTTTTTCGTGTTTCCACAGCATACCCCTGTTCTTTCAGGTTCCGGGCCGTATCAATAAAGAGCTGTTTTGCCGTTGTTTTGCCGGTAGAGAGATTTTTTTTATACTCTTTTTTCCAGTCTTCAATAAAAGTATAGATCTCTTCCCCCGGCACCATATGATGAATATAATTCTTGGGGAGTATTGGCTGAAAATGTCTGGGTTCAAAACCTCCTTTAAAATTGGTACTGAACACAAGGGCTTCTTTTATGAGGTGATCGCTTTTATTTTTCCGGAGGATATTCGCGGCCCACACGCGCCCGTATGGATCCGATGTTCCTTCGATAATAAGACCCCCCGGTAAAAGATAATGCCCGAGGGTCATGAAGGCGTCATAAACCTCATCCTCGTTATATTGCCGCAGAACATTAAAAGCACGGATAATCCTGACATTTTCAATGGGGATGTTTTTTAAATGTTTCAACGGAAGATTAAATCCCCCATACCTGAATTGGGTGAGATCATCCGAATATTTCTCCGCTTCAAGGACCAGGGTCTTATCAATCTCGACCCCGAGGACTAAAAGTTCCGGATTTATGCGGCGTAAGTATTCTGCTGTTTGTAAGGTTGTAGCGGGAAATTTTCCGAATCCAAGATCAACAAACATGGCGTCTTTGAAAACGCCTGTCTGCCTGCATATAAGCCCGGAGTCATACATGTTAAGGAACACATCAATTCTCCTGAGTCGATTCGGCGCTGTCTTGTTCCGTGTACTATGTCCCCGGGCTTTTTTATTAAAATTGAATTGTCGCAATAAAAAAGCCGCCATGATCGACACAGCTTACCATTACTTTACCGGAATCTTCGCACCATTTTTTAACATCATCGGGAAAACTCGGACAGTCCGCGTGTATTTCGAGGGTTGTCCCCGCGGCAATCGAGTGAGCTTTGATTGCAAGCTTTAGTACCGGTTTGGGACAGCGAAGACCTTTACAATTCAATATTTCTGTCATGTATCACTCCTTTAATTTAAAAAATAACTCTACCTTACTAGTCCCCATAAATGGGGTCCCATAAATGAGGTTCCCCTTTTTGGGTCTCTCATAAATTATGTTCCATTTATGGAGATCCATACATTGGGTTGCCTTATATGAGGTTTCCACAAGAGGAATCTCCACTTGTGGATTCCATGGAAGTTACATTTCCATCATAATCCCGTATAATGGAATTAATGTTATTATCATTTTTGTTATGTATATTGACCACCAGGGGGAGTTTTCCCGGGAGACTGTGCGTTGCACACCCGAAACAGGGGTCATATGCCCGGAAGGCCATTTCCACCAAATTAAGAAGCCCGTCATCAACCTTGCCGTCTTTTATGAGGCGTTTTGCCGCCCGCTCTACAGACATACACATGGCGGCCGAATTGCCGAGGGAGGCGACGATGAGATTACACCCGGTCATGACTCCACGTTTATCCGTTTTATAGTGATGGATAAGGGTTCCCCGGGGTGCTTCCACGATTCCGATTCCTTCCATGGGTGTTTGAAGATTCATATTCCGGATCTCCGGATTAATTAATTCCGGATTCTCCGCAAGGCCGGCAATGAGTTCCGCATTACACAATGTTTCAATTAACCGCGCCCAGTGTAAGGCGAGAGTATTATGCACAGGTTTCTTCCCGAAGGTGTCGAACATCTTTTCGTATTCTTCCTGGGCAAGAGGAGTCTGCATTCCGTCTGCTACATTAAGCCGGGCCAGGGGGGCAACACGGTATATGCCGCTCTCCGGACCATCAACAAATCCTTTCCAGCCGATATCCCGCAAGTATGGAAATTTTATATATGTCCAGGGTTCCACATGTTCGGCGATTATTTTGGCATATTCCGATGGTTTAAACTTCACTTTTTCCTCACCCCCCGGGGTGATGACACGGATATCACCGTCATAAAAATCAACCTTGTTCTTATCATCAACCATTCCCATATAATAGGTTTCATGGTAATAAACATCCGAGGTAATGAGGTCAAGATATGATTTATTGTTAAGAACCATATCATGAAATACTTTCAGGGTAAATTGGGCAAATTCGACGGCTTCCCGTCCGAAGATTTTTAATTCTTCCTGTGTCGCCGGTGTCACTGCCTTGGAAACACCCCCGGGAAGTCCGAATACCGGATGGATCGGTTTCCCTGCTATTTCCGTTATAAATGCCCGTGCTTTTTTCCGGATATCAATGACCTTTTTTCCGGTCTCGATTCCCACTTTGTCGATGACACCGAGAATATTCCGCTTGCCTTTACCGGCGTCCCCATCCACGAGGAAATCGGGAGCGGCAAGAATATAAAAATGGAGCAGATGATCTTCAAAGTAATGAAGATTATAATAGAGCCGTCTGATCGCAACCGCCCCGGGGGGAGGTTTCACTTTGTAAAGATCATCAAGGGCTTTGGAAGCCGCCACATGGTGTGCTCCAGGACAGACTCCGCATATACGTGATGTTATCTGAGGCATCTCTTCCGCAGGCCGGCCTTCCACAAATTTTTCAAATCCCCGGAGTTCCGGGATCTGGAGAAAAGCACGCTCCACGTTTCCCGTATCATCCAGAAAAATCTCGATCTTGCCGTGTCCTTCCAGCCGTGTAATAGGATCTATTGTAATTTTCTTATTCATCTTTCGTTCTCTTTCTCCCCAGTAATGAAGCGCCTATGCTATAACGGTAAAATGTTCCCGCAGGGTCGACAATAGCCGAGATTATTGAATCCACATCTTTCTCGTTTTCACCGGATAAAATACCGCCAAGGGAACTGATCATCTTTGCACCTTGATCTCCTCCCATAAAAGGACCCATACACCCGGTACATGGCATATTTCCTTTGATACAGGGATAGTCGCATCCGTCCCTTGTTGCAGGTCCGAGGCATAGTATGCCCTGGGCAAGAAAACAGAGAGTGGGATCGGCGATGACTTCATGAATCCTCTTGATTTCCTTTATTTCGATGGATTCCGGTTTTGTTTCATTTCTTGAGCATGATGCGCAGAGGGATTTATCCGATGCAAGGACCGAACCTTTTGCAGGGAGCTTTCCCGTAAGAATTGCCTCGAGGGCTCCGGCGACCATCTGTGCGGTGGGGGGGCAGCCCGGCAAATAATAATCCACATCGATAATCATATCCAGGGTACTTACCGTATCCCGTAATACCGGGAGTGTCAGTTTGTATTCCCCTTCCTGATGTTCGGATACCGGTACTTCATCAGCCTGATTCTCTACTGTCGAAGAACCGAAATACGACCCGATGATTATTTTACCAAGACAGGTAAGATTAGCGAGGGAGGGAATTCCTCCAAGGCACGCACAGCTCCCGAAGGCCACGATTATTTGGGATTTTTTACGGAGAAGTGTCACGACTCTCTCTTGTTCCGAATTCGAAATCGCCCCATTAATGAGACTCACTGTAATTTCATTATCCGGGAGCTTTTCAAGATCCTCATATTTAAAATCCATGGCACATGGCCAGAAAACAAACTCCACCAATGGCGCGATATCAAGGAGTTTTTCCTCTATATCCACGATACTTTCATCACATCCGCCGCAGGAGGAATTCCAGCTTATTGCGATTTTAGGTTTACTCATATAGAAACTGCCTCTTTCACATACCCTTTTAATTTTAAAGGACCGAGTTTTGAGATGGTCGCTTCCATTGCATTCACCAGGGTCTGAAACCGTTCGGATTCACTGGCAGCGACCCAGTCAAGAAGCACCCTGTCGGAGTGAATTCCGAACTGAACAAGCATTTTTTTTAATAATGTCATTCTCCTCATGGCTTTAATATTCCCGCTTCTGTAATGGCAATCCCCGGGATGACAACCCAGAATCATGACTCCATCGGCGCCTTTCCTGAAAGCATCGAATACGAACTGGGGATCTACCCTGCCTGAGCACATAACACGTATAAGTTTCACCGAAGGGGTGTACGATAATTTCTGGCCTCCTGCTTTATCCGATCCGGCGTAAGAACACCAGTTGCACAAGAAAGCAATAATATTCGGTTTGTAATCCGGCATGGTCACATTCTCCTCATTATAATTGGTAAAAATCAGGCGTCTAACATACCTTCTATTTCAGCAAATATTTGTTCATCGGTAAAATGTTTCGCTTTTGCCGCGTTGCCGGGGCAGGTCGCGACGCAGGTTCCGCAGCCCCTGCAGATCGCCTCGTTCACCACACTTATCTGCTTTTCCGGATCAAAGGTAATAGCCTTGTAGGGACACACAGTAAGACAGAGTTTGCATCCCCCGCATTTTTCCGGATTGATATACGCTGTCATCACTTCCAGCTCAATCTCCTTATCCGGGATCAGTTTAGATAGAATATCTCCTGCCGCGGCACGGGCTTGAGTTATGGAATCCGGAACGTTGGAAGGCTTCACGGCACAACCAGCCATGTACACACCGTCAATTGTCGTACCCGTCATATGAAGAAGGCTGTGGTCCGGGGCAAGATAATTGTGGGGTGTGAGAACACAGTGAAGCATGTCCGCGAGTTTATCCGTTCCTGCTGCCGGTTTCATCCCCGTGACAAGGACGACCATATCAATATCATGAAGAATCAACCCCTCACAGGCAACATTTAAATTCCCCTTTTCTTCGACTTCCGATATTCGAACTGTGGAGAGATCTTTGCAATAAATAAACTCGGTGCCCTCTTTTTTTTGATGTTGATAAAAATTAAAGGACATGGGATCCGGGAAAACGAGATCTTTATGGATGTTATAGACAATTGTTCCGGGCCTTACTTTTCGAATCATTTCACCGATTTTACAGGCATGGGTACAGCAAATCCCGGAACAATAGGGGATTCCATGTTCATCCAGGGATCCGGCGCAGTGTATCACCGCGATACGTCCGGGTTCTTTCCCGTTTTTAAGAACAATGGCGCCTTCGGTGGGACCATTCGAGCTGGCAAGGCGTTCAAACTCCGCGGAGGTGTATACATTTTTAAGCGTACCATACCCCAAATGTACAAGAGCCTCCGGCGCAGGCAAACTGAAGCCGGTTGCAACAATGATTGATCCGGCTAACAAGGTAAGGTGCTCATCTTCCCGGGTAAAATCGATGGATTGAAAGGGACAGACCTCTTCGCAGGCGGAACATGAACCATTCGTAAAATGCCTGCAATGGTCTTTATCGATGGCGGCTGTCTGAGGTACGGATCCGGCAAAGAGGGTGTAAATTGCCTTTCTCGTCCCTAATCCCCGGTGAAAGTCATAGGGGACATCTTCCGGACAGACTTCGAAACATTCTTCACAACCAATACAATTGTCTTTGATAAATCGCGAACGCTTTCTCACTTTGACTTTAAAATTTCCGAAAAAGCCTAAGATGTCTTCTACAACCCCATTGGTAATGACTTCTATATTTTTATCTTCCCGTATTTGGGACAGCACAGGGGCAAGAAGGCAGGGTGCGCAATCCATGTAAGGTGCCACCTCTTCTGTCTGTATCACTGCACCGCCCAGGGATATATTTTTATCGATAATATAAACTTTTCGCCCTGCTCTGGAGAGGGTAAGAGCTGCTTCAATACCGGCAATCCCTCCCCCGATAATCACCACCTCGGTCCGGACCTTCATGGTCATTTTTGTTAAATCTTCTGCTTTAAATGACCGCTTAATAGCAGCATTGATGATATGTTTGGCCTTGTCTGTTGCTTCGAGGGGATCTTTTGTCACATAGGCGCAATGTTCCCGGATATTCGCGAACTGAACCTTGCTCATATTTACTCCGGCTGATTCGGCGAGGTTCTGAAAGGTTTTTTCATGCTGTTTCGGAGAACATCCTGCAATGATTATGCTCTTTATAGGTTTATAATGCTTTAACGCCTTGACAAATAACTCCTTTTCCTTTGGGGAGCAGAGGAGATTACCGGTGACACACACATCAACATCAGTCCCTTTCCGCAGCCATTGTTTGATCCGGGAGAAATCTACCTGTTTACTGATATTAGAGGCACATTTGCAAAGGAAAAGAATCGTTTTTCCTTCTTTAGTCATACTCATAAAAAATACCTACTCCTATCCTTTGAATCGCTTTTAGCACATTCGATCGTTCTTCTTATGGTCTTTCTTATCAATATAAATAAGTTCTTCTTTTTCCGGTTCTACCCAGGCCGCTATAAATTGCATAAGATCAGATAATAGCCCCGGCATCTCTTCCTGAAGCTCTGCACTTAAGACCATACCAAATTGCGTGCATTCTCTCACGGTTATTCCGGCGATGGTACAGGTTTCAGGCATCGTATTTCCCAATACCCGGCCAAGCTCCAGAATAGTCGGGAAATTAAGGCCATGGACACTTGCATAGCTTCTGTATGAAAGGCCGTGCCAATTCCCCGGATTGCAGAGAATAAGAGTACCCGGTTGTTCCGTAGGAGTCTCTATACTGTCGATAAGTAAAATGTGTTTATATCCTTCAAAATCCTCGAGAAGGTCCATAAAACCGGTCTGATTCTCTTTAAAATCGAGTAAATGCCTGATCTTTGCATCGCATTCCTTCATAAGCTGCCTTACAAGGAGTATACCGATTGCATCATCTGTCAACACGGGATTTCCCAATCCACAGACAAGATATTGCTTTCGTAAACTATCATGTGTATTCATTTTTCCACCAGTCTAAATACTGCTATCCTTTCACACCAGTTGTAAAGGATAAAAGTAATACCTTAAAATGTAAGAAAAACGGAGCAAAAAATCAAATTAATATATATTTTTAAAGGAATTAATCGCAGAAGATTTTGATTTATATATACTATTATACCAGAAATTCTTGTTTTTTAGAAAAATTATTGTTCAAGGAAGATTAAGATACCTTGATATAAGAAGTCAGGAGTCAGTAGTCAGAATAATGTATTCTTACATGAAAACCTACTGACTACCGACTTCTGACTTCTTTCTCTATTATTTAATCTTGTCCGGAGATTTGGGTTATACTGAAAATTCTAATTTATTTACACAACTTCTTACACCACCGGTAATTGTGAGATTATTCCCACGTAATATTGAGCTATTAAGAGTGCATCAATAACATCTGTCGATCCATCCAGATTAACATCCCCATATTCCACAGGTGCAATAAAACCAGCCGGAGTGAGTCCCACATAGTATTGGGCAACCAGGAGGGCATCGATAATATCAACAATTCTATCGCTGTTCACGTCACCATAGAGGATTTCAAGGGATGTCGGTTCAGGAGTGACTACTGGTGTTGGCGTGGGACTCGGGGTATCCACCGGTGTTGGTTCCGGGGGATCTGTCGGCGGGAGTGTGGCCTCCCCTTCGGCAAACCATTCTTTTACAAATTGCCCCATATAGTTATTATAGGTGTGAGGAGCACCTCCATAGGCGATACGTGACGCATCAACAGAAGCATTGGAACCGAGAAGTTCCCAATCTATGCCCAGTTCTTTCGAACCGGTGGACCACATCATGGAGCGGTACAGGTTGTCCCAGCACCAGGCAACGACACCGACATTTCCGAAACCCTGAACCCAGTTTTTAAAAGGCTGCCCCCATCCGGAGGTTGTCCCGGCTGTCGGTGCTGTTCCATTCAATTCCCATCCGAACTCGGTTAAAACAACAGGATGATATTTTTGTGTATATTGAAACCAGGATGGTTGTCCATGCTGGGGATAGACGTGACAGACATAGGCAACGTCAGAGGCTGATAAAAAGAGATTCGCATCAAATGAAGCATTCGGGCTCCCGGCATTGGGAAGCTGCTGGGAATAGTTGGGTGCACCGACAAGGACGATATTGCCGGCTCCACCGGTCGAACTGAATCCGAAAGAAGACCAATTTCCGCTTCGTATGGCATTGGTCAGTTTTTCAGCGAAATCGACCCAATCATTCTCGTTTGAATCACCCCGGGTTCCCCAATTGCCCCCGCCAGGTTCATTGAATATTTCGTACAATACATTGGGATGCCCTGCCCATCGCGGCGACACCTTTTGCCAGAACGCCGCGATATTTGTCCCATCATCACCGGTC
>JAFGRV010000409.1 GCA_016934975.1 Spirochaetales bacterium
CGGAAAACCAACCGGAAACCAGGGAATCAATAGAAAAGGTACCAGGCTGGAGCGAAAAAGGTACCAGGCTCTTGCACAAGAAAATAATGTACTTACTTTCGGTCTTAATACTTGCTACAAAAGCCATAAAACTAGAACAATTGATGAATTGGATGGATTATAAAAATAAGAAAACCTTTCGGGATAATTACCTTGGTCCATTGCAGGTAGTTGAGTTTGTGAGAAAAACTATACCGGATAATCCAAGCAGCCCGGAGCAACAATACATTATCACCGAAAAAGGTAAATTATTTCTGACAGGAAGAGACGTATGACACAACAGGAACTGGAAAAATACCTCTGGGGCGCGGCAACCGGCCTCCGGGGAACAATCGATGCGGGAGACTACAAGCAATATATCTTCCCCTTACTCTTTTTTAAGCGTATTTGTGATGTCTACGACGAGGAATACGAAAAGGCCCTGGCAGAAAGCGAAGGAGTCTTCAACTTCGTTGAAGTCCGATAGTAATTATTTAAGGTGAACCTGGAATACGCACAATTCGAGGAAAATCACCACTTCCAGATTCCCCAAGGTTCTCGCTGGCAGGATGTCCGGGAAGTTACCGTAAATGTGGGTATGGCTCTCCAAAAAGCGATGCGCTCAATCGAAAAGGCAAACCCCGACACACTTTACGGGATTTTCGGGGACGCAAGCTGGACCAACAAAGACCGCCTCTCCGACGAAATTCTCATCAACCTTATTGAACATTTCTCCAAACACACCCTTAACCTGACGAATGTCCCGGACGACCAGCTGGGGAATGCCTATGAATATCTTATAAAACAATTTGCCGATGACAGCGGCCACACCGCGGCGGAATTTTACACCAACCGCACCGTGGTAAAACTCATGACCCTGATTATGGACCCTCAGCCCGGGGAAACAGTCTACGATCCCACCTGCGGTTCCTGGAGACTGTTGCACAACCTATTTTTATGAAATTCTCAAATTATTTATAACGATCTAATACTTATTCCACACCCATATATAGAGATGTGCCAGTCTCCTTAGGAGTTTTTCGCATAATATGCAAAAAACTCCAGGGGGACTGTTGTTGAATTATGCGTTGCACCTGAAGGAAGAAGGCAAAGAATACCGGACCCTGAAACTCTATGGCCAGGAAATAAACCTCATTACCTCTGCCATCGCCCGGATGAACATGTTTATGCACGGCATCGAAGAGTTCAGCATCGTCCGGGGAGATACCCTTGCCCATCCGGCCTTCCTTGAAAACGACGAACTCCAAAAGTTCAATATTATCCTGGCAAATCCTCCCTATTCCATTAAATCCTGGGATCAAAAAAGCTTTGAACACGATCCCTACGGACGTAATGTGTGGGGCACGCCGCCCAAAGGGTGCGCGGATTACGCGTTTCAGCAGCATATCCGGAAGAGTTTAAACACGGAGAATGGGCGGTCGGTGACATTGTGGCCGCATGGGATTTTGTTCCGGGATGCGGAAGCTGAAATGCGGATAAAGATGATTGAAAATGATCTGGTTGAATGTGTGGTAGGATTGGGACCTAACCTGTTTTATAATTCACCCATGGAAGCATGTTTGCTCATTACCAGAACTAAAAAAGAAAAACACAAAAAAGGAAAAGTGTTAATTATAAATGCAGTAAAAGAAGTAAAACAGGATAAAACTCTCGCGATTTTAGAAGATCAACATATAAAAAAAATATTTGAGGCTTTTAAAGAGTTTAAAGATAGAGATGGTTTTTGTAAAATTGTAGATATAGAAGAAATACTCTCTAAAAAGGGGAGTTTAAATATTCCTTTGTATGTAAGCAATGTCGATAAAATTGAAGATCAAAAAGATTTTTCTGAACTATATACTGATTGGATAGAAAGCTCAAAAAACTTAAAACAGAGCATGCCGAAACTATTCACCAGTCTGGGACAATAATTTATGCAAAAAACAATCAAACTGGAACATATTGATCGATCGGAATGGAAATCTTACCCTTTCGGAAAGATAGCGCAGAGTATTGGAGAACGTGTCGATCCAAATAATACGGAATTAACGACATATGTCGGTCTTGAACATATTGATCCGGAATCTTTGCACATTAAATGATTCGGGACAAAAGATGACGTAGATGGCACAAAATTACGGTGCTATCCCGGGGATATTATCTTTGGCAGGAGACGTGCTTACCAGCGTAAAGCAGCAATTGTCACCTTCGACGGCTTCTGCTCTGCCCATTCATTAGTACTACGGGCCAATCCCGAAGTCATTGATCCCCAATTATTTCCATTCTTTTTACATTCAGATACCTTCATGCACCGGGCAGTGGATATTTCTGTCGGTTCACTATCACCCACGATCAATTGGGGAACCTTAAAACACCAGGAATTCCTCCTCCCCCCCAAAGAACAGCAAGCGAAAATAGCCGAACTCCTCTGGGCTGCTGATGAGATGGTGGAGCGTTTAATTATAACTGGAAAGAAATTATTTGATTTAAAAAAAACCTTTTTTAGAAATTCAATAAAAAGTGAAATATTTATTCCATTATTTAAGCTTGCAAATATTTCCTATGGTTTAGGACAACCACCCGAGAAAGATGATAATGGAATTGTAGTTATTCGAGCTACCAATATAAAACGAGGTAAGATTATAGAAGAAAATTTATTAAGGGTTAGGGCTTCTGCAATACCAAAAGGTAAAAATGTTGAGTTATGTGAAGGCGATATAATTGTGGTTAGAAGTGGGGCTTACACTGGTGATGTGGCAATGATTCCTAAAAATTGGGAGGGCGCTGTAGGAGGATATGATTTAATTATTAGACCAATTCGAGCTAAAGTAAATTCAATATGACTCACAGAATATTTATTAGATGAAATCGTTCAAAATTATTTTAAATGTGAAAATATTCGTTCTGCACAACCTCATTTAAATAAACAACAAGTTTTGAATACAATGATCCCCAAAATTGATTTTATCGCGCAAACAGAAATTGCTAAAAGATTATCTATTTTTAAAATTGGATTGGAAAATACTGAATCCCAAATCGCCACATCCAAAGCCCTCCTAAAATCCATCATAAACAAGGTGTTTTAATATGAGTTTTAACGAATTAAACGCAGTGGAAAACTTTATCCTTCACAGGTTGGCCGGGGTGAACTTAAACAGGGAGGAGCCGAACAAAGAAGATTACGAAGTCTTCTATTTCCCCCTTGCAATTTCTTATTGTCACGGCAAAACTCCTTACCGGTTTCGACTCACCGATCCTGCAAACCATGTACCTGGATAAATCACTGAAAGATCACACCCTCCTGCAGGCAATCTGCCGGACCAACAGACTCTACCCCAATAAAACCTTTGGCCGGATCGTCGATTACTTTGGTATTTTTGATGATGCCGCGGCAGCACTTCAGTTTGATGAAAAGAGCATGTACAAGGTTATTTCCCATTTTAAAGAGCTAAAAAATCAACTGGCAGGGGCGATGAAAGCTTGTTTAGCTCATTTTCCCGGAGTTGACCGGACTATAGAAGGCTACGAAGGACTGGAAGCAGCACAGGAATGTTTAAAAACCGATACATTACGAGATAACTTTGCAAAAGATTACAGCTTCTTAAACAAAATATGGGAGTCTCTCTCCCCGGATTCCATACTTAACCGATACAACCACGATTATTGGTGGCTCACCAGTGTGTATCAATCTGTCCGGCCTTCCACCGATGATATCGGGAAACTGCTATGGCATACTCTCGGTGCCAAAACCACGGAACTTATTCACAAAAATGTCCATGTCGATGGTATCCACGATGACTTGTCCGAATATATTCTCGATGCGGATGTTATCGAAGAGATATTTAATAATCCCGATGAAAAGCAGGTAAAGAAACTGGAAAAGGTGTTAATCCGGCGCTTTAAAAAATATGGGAATAACCCCCGGTTTAAAGAATTAAGTGAGCGCCTGGAAGCTTTACGGGACAAAGCCGAACAGGGACTTATCACCAGCATCGAGTATATTAAAAGACTCTGTCAACTGGCACGGGATACGGTAAAAGCAGAAAAGGAAGAGCTCAATATCCGTGAGCAAAATGACGCCAAATCAGCTTTAACGGAATTATTTCTGGAAACCAAAACGGACAAAACCCCCGCAGTGGTCGAAAGAATAGTGAACGATATCGATGAAATCGTAAAAATTGTCCGTTTTGACGGCTGGCAGACGACAATCTCCGGCGAACGATTGGTGCAGAAGGAATTGCGGAAAAAGCTGTTAAAATACAAACTCCACAAAGACCAGGTTTTGTTTGAACGGGCTTACGGGTATATTAAGGAATATTGA
>JAFGRV010000410.1 GCA_016934975.1 Spirochaetales bacterium
ATTGATTATGTTATCCCTTAAGGTTGATAGATACTTTTTCTCCGGATTATGAACTCCAATCTTCTACTTTTAATCCTTTGATATCCTTAAAATCCTTGTAATTACAGGTAGCAAGAACCAGATTGTGAGTTATTGCTGTACAGGCGATTAATAAATCAAAAGCAGGCCTTTGATTCCCCTTTTTCCGGGAATCTGCCTGGAGTTCTGCATAAAGAGCGACAACACTCATATCAAGGTTGATGAGGGGAAGCCGGTCTTTCAGGATGACCTTATAAGCATCCCAAAGCCGGTCTGAATCTTTTAGTTCCAATCCCTGGAGTACCTCCATTTCACAGATTATAGAACTGCACATGGATTGATCTCCGGCCTTTTCCCACTTTACCATTACTGAATGTAAGGGATCTCTTTTTATCGGTTGTGAATAGACTGATGTATCCAATAAGTAAGTAATAGCCATGTTATTCTTCGAATAATTCTTTTATTGATTCATTTCCACGTTCCGGAAGATCCAAATCCTCTCCCAAATCACCATATTTCCGTATAAACCCTTCTCTCGCCATCCAGATACCGGATTTTTGATTACTTTCATATGCAACAGGATCTATTTTTACCAGAGGAACTCCCCGTTTTGTAATTAAAATAGGCTCTTTACTCTTAAAGACCTTATCACAGAGTTCGGAGAATCTTGTTTTTGCCTCGAAAATACCAATCGTTTCCATATATCCAATGTACCAGACAACTAGTCTGTTGTCAAGATAAATTTATAGAAATGTCATAAATTCCCATCGACTACATTCCCCACAGGTCGCCGGTATTGACCGGTTTTCCCTGAAGTTTCAGATAGGAGAACAATTGGGATTTATGTTGCTTAAGATGATCAACCATCTGAAGCAGACGGTATCCTAAAATTAATTTCTTCGAGTCCCGGGGAGCTGCGGCAGGTTTATTCGTAGGATCGTCTTCACTAAATATTCGTTTAAACAATATAATCAGGGCAAAAAGGACTATCGCCATTATTTACGGGTGCTGAAAAAATTTATATTGTTATTTATTTTTATCCTTTATCACATACCCATGAATTTCATACCAATCAGTACCCATCGAAGAATCCCGGGGATCAATATTACAATATTTAATAGTAAATTTCCATTCGCAACCACAGGAATAACAGGTCAGCAAAGAACCGGAAAAGATGTCAATGTCATCATCAAAATAATTTTTCATTTCTTTTTTAATTTCATCTGAATCCATTCCTGTTTCCATGTCGTGAGGCATTCGAATATTCAGATCAATTTTTACCATATCCTTTTTACAGAATGGACATCCCATTTTATGTATCTCCTGCTTTCTTTCATTATTTATTACATAAAAATTCCAGGAGTTCGATAGGTCCACCATTATGTTCGATCATGGCGACCCGGATTCCCGGTCCAGGGGAATTCGGAGGGGTTATTACATTTAGATCACGGAGAGCCAACTCATAATCAAGGTCAGGGACCTCAAATGCAATATGGGGAAGAGTTTGAATCAATATATTGATGGGACTGCCTGGTTCGAATCTCATCCATTCGATTCCAAAAGGACTTGTGCTGAATCCCGAGATATAGAATTTGAACCGGGGAAGATATACCTCATCCGGCATAATTTCTTTTGTCGGGATTCCCAGGTGGTGATATTTCCACCCCCAATCCTTAATCGCTTCAGGTTGTTCATGATCACTTCTCAATCTTTTCATACCTCTCCCTTTATCACTCTATAGCGTTTATACATTCCTGCGATTTCCCGGATATCCGGAAACAAATTGCATTTATCCATGAAAAAAGATGACTATGACTGGTCTTATTCTTTTTTTAATCCCTTTACAATAGCCATTTTATTCATTAGTGCCATGCCGGTTACCAGGGAATAAATTATTCCAATAATAAAAATCGCGAAACAGACATCGGTTAAAAGGAGTTGTGCTGTTTCTCCATTTTTACACCTCCAAGGATAATCAAACTTTTAATCCTGTACAAGAATAAAAAAATCAGTATGGATTATCTCACACATATCGATTTTATCCGGGCTCCGGGGTATAACTACAATTTTCAAATTTATTGATTCGTCTTTTTTTTAAAATACGCGAGGGTAGTATCAAAATTTGCCATAAAAGGAATACCATCAAGGTAGTTGTATTTTTTACGAAGATCCGCAATTTTCTTTTTAGCTCCCACAGCATCTTTTATCTCTTCGAAATACTCCTTTAACATAACGAGTGCGGATTCATCGGTAATATCGCCATGACCCGGAATGACAACCGATCCCGGATAATCCTTGATAAGTACGTTTATTACATCAATCCAGTGATCAGGATCACATCCATGAGATTCAAAAAGAACAGGATGTCGCTTCTGGTAAAGAATATCTCCGGTAATAAGGATGTTTCGATTCTTCAGGTATATGATGAGATCTTGAGAGGTATGTGCATGACCCATATTTTTGATGGTAACAACTTCAGTTCCGATGTTCATTACATAGTCATCACCGGGCTTTATCTTTATGTCCGGCATATGTTTTTGTTTTGTCATTTTTCTCCACTCTTCATCCGGATAATCACCTGTAATTAATTTACTTTCAGGATAATTCTCATTTCCCGTCACATGATCCATATGAAAATGAGTATTCACTATTGTGATCTCCGGATTTCCCCCCATATCATCAATGTATTCTTTCATTTTTTTTGCATAATCCATCATTTTTGTGTCTATAATGAGAATTTGATCATTATTTTCACTCCTTAATACAATACTATTTCCTCCGCCACCGACAAAAATGGTAAGTTCCTTATCAAATTCATGTATTGTCATTTTAAAGATGTGAGCGAACAATACTTTAAAAACAACGAAGAAACTCACTCCTATGACAACGATCACACCGATAATAATAAAGATCATTTTTTCCATTTCACACCTCCCTTTACCGAATAATAATCTTACACATTTTATAAAAAACAGTATTCGATTATTTTATATAATAATGAAAAAACTTTATAGAGGAGATTTTAGAATTTTTATGGCCCCGGAAATAATACCACATTTCCGGGGCTTTTTTTACAAACCGGTTTTGATCTGAATGGGAACCTGGCTTAAAATTATGAGACCGGAAAATTAAATTCGGCTTCCCAATTAAACGATCCCGAATCCTCATACCATTGCGGCCAGTGTTGACACCAATCAGGGACACCGGCTTCCCTGATACGGTCAATGCCTGGATGATAGGGTTTCACATCGATCACAGGGGATTCGTTTTCAGCATCAATATAATATACCTCAACGATACCCTTTTTCTGATGTATGCTTTTTACCGGACAAATGGAAAGACCGATGGGATTGGGTCGATAGTCGGACCGGGTAGCAAAAATTCCCAGAACCTCCGGTCCCTTCGTATAGGGTTTTTTACATGAGATGGTTTTCCTGTCACCTGGTGTGTCATGCAGATGAAGCCAGAATAATACCTGGATATAAGAAAATCCATCGAGACCTATAAGCGCGTCCTTATATTCCGGATTAAAGACTAATTCCCAGGTAGAATCTGTCGTTCTCACCTTTCCCATACTCACTACTGTAAAGTTCTTCATAGTTATTGTTGCCTCCTGTATAATTTTTTTATAATATACAGGAGATTCCCCGGGGTTTCTTCATTCTGATTGCGGAAGACTTTATTGAGATTGCTTTTCTAATCCTTATACTCCCCTGTTTTAAGTTTGTCATTTCCATTCAATGTATAAGTTTTATTAATTTATTATAGTAAAAGGAAATGACAAACTTACTACCATCGGAAATACTGACAATTCTACTAATTGTCAGTATATATTTTGCCATTTTACAAGGGTCTCACAGGAATACAAATATCGACCTCCATACCGGCACCTTTTTTATTTTCCCGGGGAGGAAACCATTCAAATGCGAGGCGGTCATCGGGCTGGTACCCGCTCAGAGGCAGCCAGGTGCCATACATCCAGCCCCAGGCCGCGGAATAATCTTTCGGGCCAAGAAGAAACCTGCATACAGCGTATTTCCCTCCCGGGAGTTGTAAGGTTCCAATCTCCCCTGAAGGCTCTATATCTTCATTAATACTAACGCATACACTTACCCGCAATTTTTCTTCTGCTGTTATTTCAGGATTATCATGGTAAACGGCAATATAAATACTATCGGGATTGTCTGTCACCCCCCGGGGAAGAGCCCATTTCATCAGCCTCTTCCAGAGTCCTGAAAAAAGGTCGGTATTTCCTTTGTAAGGACCAATATATCGAATATAGGCAACTTTCCATTGAGGTAAATCAACCACATCAACCTGACGCTCATAATCTTTTCCTTTTATAAGATATGTTTGTTTCCCTTTACCGGTTTCAATGGCAATATCAAGGGAATGGAGATTTTCCTTTGGTAAAATAATATAACGCTGTTGTTCCCCGGGTTTTTCATCACTTCGGTAGGAAGAGGCGGAGATACCAAAAAACTTTTTAAAGGCATTGGCAAAGGAAGCAGACGACGCAAAACCGCAGACCAGGGCAATATCAGTTATTGACATATCCGGATTATTTTTGAGTAATGTCCCTGCTTTTTCTAATCGAAGGCGTTGAATACATTCGGCCAGACGTTCACCGGTAATAGATTGGAATAAGCGGTGAAAATGGAATTTGGAAAAGCAGGCAATATCGGACAATGTCCGGAGGGAAAGGGATTTATCCAGGTTAACCTCTATATAATCCATGACACGATTGATCCGGCGGATATAATCAACCCTTGATTTATCGGAAATATTATGTACTGCATCCATATTTTTACTTCGGACATAAACAAATTCTTTATTAGGCTTGATTTTTTTTATTAATGGAATTATTATTTATACATACCAATAGTATGTACATACTATTGGTATGTATAGGAGTTAAAGAATGAAAATAGTCATTTCAAAAGAAGCAAAAATAAGAAAAAAGGAACTCATCGAGGCTGCCATGGAACTGTTCAGGGAAAAGGGATTCGAAAAGACATCTGTCGATGATATCAATAAAAAGGTAGGAGTAACGAAAGGTGCCTTTTATTATCACTTTGCATCCAAAGAGGATCTATTGGAAGAGGTGGTTACCGGTTTATCTGAGAAAACGATCGCTATCACCAGGGAGATCTGTTACAACAACTCACTCAACCCCCCGGAAAAGATCAATACAATTATAGAAAAAGTATACCAACACAGGATAGAGAATCAGAAGCAGTATAAAGAGGTGTTTCATATCACGGAAAGCAATAAAAATCTTATCCTCACGGAAAGGATTTGGAGAAATGTATTCGATAAGGTAAAAGAATCATTTTTACATCTCTTACATCAGGGTATCCGGGAAGGTCATTTTACGACTGATTTTCCCGAGGAAGTGTATGAAGTGATTATGGTTTTAAGTGATTTCTACAGAAAAAATCTGTATCACCTCTTTCTTGATTCACAGAATACACCGGAAAAAATCACCGCGATGAAACGAAAGGCACTCTTTTTACAGCGTACAATGGAGAAATTACTCGGTGTCAAAGAAGGAGTTTTGCGTGTGGCGGAACATCTGCTTACGCCATATACAATGTCTTAAGGAATAAATTTATAAGGAGGATAACAATGGGAAATAACACTACAAAAAGAATCATTCAGGTCATTTTTATATTAATAGTCGAGAGTATCATTCTCTTTACTGCCGCGTGGACTATTAATTGGCCCTGGGCATGGATTGTCCTGGGTGTTTATATTTTATTATTACTTATTAATTTCTTTGTGGTCCCTGCCGAAGTGATTGAAGAACGGGGAAGAAAAAAGGAAAATGTAAAACCCTGGGACAAGGTGATTAATTCTATTAATATTGTGCCTACCTTACTTTTGTATGTCGCCTGCGGTCTGGATTACCGGTTCGGCTGGAGTGGGAATTTCCCTTTCCCTTTCATGGTAACAGGATTACTTTTCCTCTGTGCGGGGTCTTTATTATTTACCTGGTCCATGGTCTCGAATAAGTTCTTCTCTACTATGGTAAGATTGCAGAAGGACCGTGATCATAGTGTTGCATCGGGAGGTCCCTACAGAGTTATCAGACACCCGGGATATGTGGGGTATATTTTTATGGCAACAGCCCTCCCGGTCGCCCTCGGAACTTTATGGGGATTAGTCTTTGTAGGGATGACAGTGGTTCTTTTAATTATCCGCACCTCCCTGGAAGATAAAACCCTCAGGCAGGAATTGAAGGGATACAAGGAATACGCCGCAAAGGTGAGATATAGATTGATCCCGTTTCTGTGGTAAAAGAGAGAAGTACAGACTCAACCCAAAGGCTTGTATCTTTTTTACGGGAATACGACCATCCGGTTTTTTATGGTTCGTATTCCCGTAAAGTAATTCCGGTTTTGGCTCCGGTTCAGGAACCGGGCTTTTCCTTTACCAGTACCGCGAGTAAGATCATGGAGATGGTTGCCAGTATTCCGCCGAAGCCGAAGGCGATGGTTCCACCGAAACCGGGGAATACCATATCGAAAAATGTGTATAAAAAGCCGAAAAGCAGACTTGCGGGAAGGGCGCTTAATCCGATGGAGAAATTATACATCCCGAAGGCACTGCCTCTGTATTCTTCGCTCACAATATCCGCGACAAAAGCTTTTTCCGCTCCTTCCGAAAAGGCGTAATACAATGCATAGATGGCAAAAAGAACGAAGGTTGCCATAACCTGCCAGTGGGAAGGAAGAAAGACGATGAGGGCAAATGAGAAATAGACCACTGCATAGATAGTCCATCCGATATTGATAACGAGTTTTCTGCCGATTTTATCCGATAATGCGCCAAAGGGTGTGGAAAATACCACTTTTATAATATGAAAAAAAGCCCATATGACCGGTAAAAATATTATATTTACGATCGTTGCCTGTGATTCTATGGAACCGAAATGTGACACGATCTCCCGGAGGGGCGGAATAGTATTCACAATATTAATGAGCGCCCCGCTCTGATGCATGGCTTCTTTAACACGAAAGAGTAAAAATGCGTCGGAAGAATTACCAAGGGTAAATAATATCATAATAAAAAGATAGGTAATAAAATTTTTATCAAAATTTTTTAATGAAAATTTAAATAACTTTTCACTCTGTGCTTTTGGCGAAGCCTCTTTTACAAAGAAGATAATTGTGAGAACAGCGAAGATCCCCGGGACAAGGGCAAGAATGAAGGTCCATCGCAGCACCGCAAGAGAATCATGCATTTTAAATACGGAAACTAACAGTATCAAGGTGATAATCGCGAGAAAGGGTCCCAGAACAGCCCCGGCATGATCCATGGTGCGGTGGAAACCGTAGGATTTCCCTCTCATATCCGGATCCACCGAAGAAGCGATGAGGGCATCTCTCGGGGCAGTCCGTATTCCTTTCCCCACCCTGTCAAACATCCTTACAAAAATAATCTCCCAGGCAGTCGTCACAAAACCGGTTATCGGCCGGATGAAGGTTGATATGGAATACCCGATCAAAATAAGAAGTTTTCTCTTTCCTATTTTATCGGAGATAATACCGCTTATTAATTTCAGCAAAGCAGCGGTTGTTTCAGCGACTCCTTCTATGACACCGAGAATAATTGCCCCTGAACCCAAGGCGGCTACAAAAAGTGGTATAAGAGGATAAATCATTTCCGTGGCAGCATCGGTAAAAAAACTTACCATACCGAGCATGATAACAGCGACCGGTATTTTCCTTTTATTCATCCTATAATTACCTTTCATATCATTAGTTACAGACACTCCTCGTGCCCGGGACGCTCATGGATTTTCTATAAATCCGTTTTAAAGAATATGTTTAAGAAACTTCTTTGTACGCTCTTCCCGAGGGGATTCGAAAATCCGGGCAGGGGTCCCGGTCTCAATGATTTCACCCTCATCCATAAAGACCACCCTGTCTGCCGCAGCCCGGGCAAAACCCATTTCGTGGGAAACAACAAGCATGGTCATCCCGTCTTTTGCCAGGGCGAGCATGACATCCAGGACTTCCTTGATCATTTCCGGGTCAAGAGCCGAGGTCGGTTCATCAAAAAGCATCACCTTGGGATTCATGGCCAATGCCCGTGCTATGGCAACCCGCTGTTTTTGACCCCCGGATAATTTTTCCGGCCATGCATCAATCTTGTCCAATAAGTCGACCTGCCGGAGGAGATTCTCCGCGATCTCCCGGGCTTCTGTCTTGTCCATGTTTTTAACAGTTACCGGTGCGAGGGTGATGTTGTCGCAGACCGTTAAATGAGGAAACAGGTTGAAATTCTGAAATACCATTCCCACTTCTTCCCGGATTTTTCTAATATCCGAAGTAGATGATCCGAGATGGTCCGAATCAATCCAGATATCACCGGATGTGAGGGTTTCCAGCCTGTTGATGCTCCGGAGCAAGGTACTTTTGCCGCTCCCGGAGGGTCCGATAATAAGAACAACTTCTCCTGCTTCCACGCTTAAGCTCACATTCTTGAGTGCCCGGACCTTATGAAAATATTTATTTGCTTTTTCTATCCGCACTCTAATCATTACGCCGCAATCTCTCTTCCATCAACCCTACAAGCCTGGATAAAAATAAGGTGAGCACCAGGTACACCAAAGCGACCACTGTGTATGCTTCGAAATATTCAAAGGACCGGGAAGCATACTGCCGGCCCCGTCTGAGGATATCCGACAAGGCCAGGACCGATACTAATGACGAATCTTTAAGCAAAGCAATAAATTCGTTTCCAATTGCCGGTAATACAATCTTAATTGTCTGAGGCAGGATCACTTTGCGGAGGGCTTGCGACCCGGAGAGCCCCAGGGCCAGAGCAGCCTCTCTCTGGCCTTTGGGAACAGCCTGGATACCTGCTCTAAAGATTTCTCCCATGTAAGCACCATAGCAGACAGCCATGGCAATGACTGCGGCAAAGATACCCTGAAGCTGGAGGAATTTTCCCAAAGCAAAATAAATGTAGAATAACTGCACAAGGAGGGGGATTCCTCTGATGACCTCTACATAAACAGTGGAAATTTTATTAAATATTTTATTTCCGGAAATTTGACCGATCCCGACAAACAGTCCGATAATTGTAGCTAACAGAATAGCCATAATCGTCACTTCAAAAGTAACGATAAGTCCGTCGGGGATAAAGAGCAGAATATCCAAGTATGGCCTGGGTTTAAAAACCGGCAGCAAGACCAATAAAATAATTGCCCCAAGAATAGAGATCCTCCAGGAAGAAAGCAATGTTTTCTTTGCTTTTTCCGGGATAAGCACTCCATCTGTTACCTGGATCTTTTCAGACTTTTCAGGATCTATCTGAGCCACTGGTCTTCCATCTTCGCGTAAATGCTGGTACCGTAAACAGCGGAAATTCCCTTGTTTATTTTTTTGAGTAATTCCGTATTTCCTTTCTTTACGGCAATACCATAGAATTCTTCCGTAAAAGGTTCTCCGACGATCTTCAATTTCCCCTTGTACGATGAATTCTGGAGTACATAATCCGCAGCTATGGGTGTATCCGCAACGACACCGGCTATTCTCCCGTTAACAAGATCCTCGATGGCTAATCCCAATTCATCATATTCCATTAACGATACATCGCCGACTTTTTCTATCTCAAAAGCTCCTGTTGTTCCGATCTGGGCCCCCACTGCTCTGCCTTTAAGATCCGCGATAATTTTTACACTCCCGGGCTCACCGGAAGCAACAATCAGGACTTGACCGGCATTAATATAGGGATCGGAAAAATCCATGGTCTTTTTACGCTCCTCCGTGATAGTCACGGATGAAATAACAGCATCATAAGTATTATTGGCAAGACCCGCGAAAATCCCATCCCATGCAGTATCCTGGAATTCGACCTCAAATCCCCCCTTTTTTGCGATTTCTCTCATAAAATCAATATCGAACCCAATAATCTCTTTGGTGTTTTGATCGATAAATTCCATGGGGGGCCAGGTGGCATCGGTGGCGACAACAATCTTTTCGCTTTTATTGCAGCTAAAAAAAAGACAGGTGGCTGCCATAACAATCGCCGGAAATAATAAATGTACTTTTTTCATATACTTCTCCTTGTCAACAATTTTATCTAACGGAAATTCCTGCATAAAAAACATAATTATTATTTGATTTAAGCAAGAATCTCCCTGAGCTGAAATCAAATAATAAATACTGTTACTTCACTTTTCTCATAAGTTTCGCCGGAAAACCGGTAAAAGTCAAGATGAAAAAAAATACTTCATTCATTTCTCTTGTATTATCCTCATTCCAGTAAAAGACCACCTGCAAAGTCCGTTCCGTGAACTCCGTTACGTGAACGGCGGCGGTGGCTTCCTTTTGATAGTGAAAATAGACGGTGAAAGGAGTAAAAAGAGAAGTGGTTACCACGCCGTCAGTATACATAATCAGGTTTTTATGAATTTCGGTATCCATTTCCCGACTCTCTTTTTATAGTCTTTATAATCTTCACCATATTTGTTCATACATTTTTTTTCTTCCACGGAAGCGATATGATCATGGAAGATAAAAATGGGAATCCAGATTATAAATGAAAAAATCGAGAGTGTTGACAGAATCATACCAAGATAAAATAATTGTGATGCGAGATAGATAGGATGCCGGACAAAACCGAATATACTTTTATCAATAATCTTTGGGATTTCTCTTACTTCTTTAAAGACAATGGTCAGTCCGATATATGCAAGAATTCCTCCGCAGGCAAAAAAAATGAGTGCAATCGGAATCTTCACATAAAATGCGACATAGGAATTTAAAAAAGTAGAAATTTTCAGGAAAAATGAATCGCCGATCCATACGATTAAAAAGATGACCAGGCATATTAATTGTCCCCCGTCGCCATATGAGGCTTCACCGGCAAGATCGTCTCTCCCTTCATGATGGGAATGACCTCTGATTCGTTTTTTTTGTTCCATTTTTCTCTCCTCTCTTTCATACGAGTATATGTAAACATTGATGCTCCATAAAACCGGTTCTACACATTCCGCCGATATAATTTTCTTATGGCGGCATAACCAGGACAAAATTATAATATGACAAATAAAACTATACAACACCTTTTCATGGGTATGAATGTCGGAATAATGTATGTTTTTTACTATTTTAAAATTACATTTATCATTTACAAAAGCCGGGTATTCATGATACTCTTTAATTGAAACGGGAGGAAGCCGATGAGTACACTATATGAATTTACAGTAAAAAATATTGACGGCCAGGAAGTAAACCTCGGTATCTATAAAAACAAAATTATACTTATTGTGAATGTTGCGAGCAAATGCGGATTCACTCCACAATACAAAGGATTACAACAATTATACGACAAGTACAAAGAGAGTAATTTTGTCATTTTAGGATTCCCGGCAAATAATTTTCTAAAACAGGAACCCGGGAATGATGAAGAAATAAAAAACTTTTGTACATTAAGGTATAATGTTACTTTTCCCATGTTTTCCAAGATTTCCGTAAAAGGCAAAGATATTGCCCCGTTATATAAATTCCTTACGGAAAAAGAGAGTAACCTTGAGTTTCACGGGACTATTGCATGGAATTTTACCAAGTTTTTAATCGATCCTGCCGGGAAAATTGTCGCCCGCTTCGAACCCAAAGATACACCGGATAGTAGAAAAGTGATGGATAAAATCGAACAACTTCTGAATCAGTAAAAGACCGCCTATGCTTCGATTCGGATTGTGTTGTATTTTTAGCAACGAACCTATTACTTTCAAGAGGACCACGGCCGCCTATTTAAAAAAATTTAAGCGCCCGGAACAATTACAATTGATATCATCAATTGTCATCCATAATGCCAGGTCACTTCTGGAGGCACTACAATTCTGTCATAACAAGGGAATAGGTGATTTTCGAATTAATAGTCAGATCTTACCATTAAAAACTCACCGGGATATGGAATACAGACTTGATGAGTTACCGGAATCCGGAGAAATATTTTCCTTGTTCAGACAATCCAAAGATTACGCAGAGGCACACAACATAAGAACAACATTTCATCCGGATCAATTTATTTTACTTTCTTCTCCCAAAAGTATTGTCACACAAAATTCAATCAAAGAACTGATGTATCACGCAGAGATGGCGGAATTGACTCATGCGGATGTGATTAATATTCACCCGGGAGGCGTTTACGGAGATAAAGACGAAACCCTGAAACGCCTTATGCGGGAAATAGAAAAACTGCCGGATGCCATACGAAAGCGCCTGACCCTCGAAAATGACGATAAATCCTATTCCCCCGTCGACTTATTACCTGTATGTAAAAATCTGAATATTCCCTTCGTATACGATATTCATCATCATCGATGTTTGCAGAATAATGTGGATGTAGAGAAAACCACGGAATCTGCCTTAAAAACATGGGACAGGGAACCATTATTTCATATTTCCTCTCCGAAATACGGTTGGCAAAATAAGAAAAAAAGTCCTCATGCCGATTTCATCGAGATTAATGATTTTCCACCTTCATGGCTCCCGCTGAATATTACTATTGAAATCGAAGCGAAATCAAAAGAATTGGCTGTCTTAAAGCTCATGAAAGATATTAATTCTTTTTCCGGACCCGCACTAGTAAGGAATTAATTCAATCCCTAATGAAATTGTGCTAAAAGCAAGGTAATTAGAGGTATAACGCTCCCTGCTCTCGGACCACCTGTCATTTGAATATTCACTCGTCCCTTTTGCCGAACCACCTAAAAATCTCACATTTAAATAGGTAGTCATATTTTTCGTAATCATGGCCCCGAATCTCAGAGAAGTATCCAGAATCGAACCCTCAAATTCAAAATCGGCTCCATTTATAATCGCAGAGGATGCATATAAACCAGTTGCTTCAAAGTAGACATAAACTCCCGGAAGAAAAGAATATAAACAATTAACATGTAAGGCTGGTACCGGACCGACATTCTGACTGGATGTCGCGTTTACACCATCGGCAGATGCAAAAGTAATTGAGGCATTTCTAAGCTGAAAAGCAAGTCCCGTACCGATTTCCAGGTTCGACAAAGGATGAAACTGATATGAATAGGTTACCCTGTAAAAAGGGAAGCCATATTTCATATTTACGATTGTACCTGCCGCAAAGGTGACATCGTCGATAATGACATCATCATAGAATTTAGTTGTTGTTTCTATTGTGAGAGGCTGATAGAGAAAGGAGAGTCTGTTATTTTTGAAAAGAAAGAGATCCGCCGTGAATCTTTCAAAGGGGAAAAGGATTTCCTGTCCGCCTTGTTCAATATAATTAAAATCCGTACCCCCGTCGCCTATTTGAATCGTATGATGCAGGAATTTTAAGGTACCTTTTTCATATCCAAATCTCAGCTTAATAGCTTCATTCACAGTGATTTCCTCTGCAAATGCCTGGAATAACAATGTTGATAATAAAAAAATAATGATTACTTTTTTCATTTAGATTCCTCCTGATCAAAAACAAAAATAGAGAGTAGTTCTAAAACATCTAAAAACAGAAGTTTTAGAACTCACTTTAAGTTAAATAAAGATGCAATTTATTGCAATACTTTTAGGAAATTAAAAATTACGATTAAAGAAATCGGGTGATTTCCAGTTATCCTTGGCAGATACAAAATAGAGGGTATATTGGTTGGGGCAAGCCAATAAGTTTGGAGTATAAATTTGCTAAAGTATTTCTTTTTATTATAATTTATACATATGGAATCTATCGGTAGAAAGGATTTATTATGACAGAAAACGAAAAGGATCTCCTTATATATTCAAAATCGGGGAATTACGGCTTCGGGAAATAATTCGGAAGAACTGGTCAAAATAATTCTTAGAAATAACACAGAGATGATAAATCATCAGGATGTATTTGGGTGCACAGCTCTGCATTATGCCTGCCGCGAGGGACATTTAAACATAGTAAAACACCTTATAGACGCCGGGGCAGATCCGGACATCCGGGAAAATTATGGTTTTACCCCGACACATGAATCAGTGGTTTGTAATAACCTCGAAATCCTTACATACCTGGTAGAGAAAAACTGTGATTGTACTATCGGTCTTATAAAGGATTATCAAAAATATAAAGCAGGAGATACTCCCCTGGATCTGGCGAAGAAAGGCGGGAAAAAGAAAATTACCGAGTTTCTGTCTAATCTATAGAAATTCAACGTATTATAACGTATTATTGAGTAGATTTTTTATAGAAACATAAGAAACAAGCAAAGGAGAACCTTATGGTCCAGGCAATAGATAAATTAGTAGAGATAAGCAGTCGAATAAATAAAGGTGTAAAAGGTAAAGATTTTTGCATTGTAGCAGATCACGGCATGGGATATGATTCGACTCCTTTGGAAAATGAATACTATGATATTGTTTCTGAAATCACCACACTGCTTCAAGAGAATAGGAAATATATTACCAATACTATCCTGGAAAAACTAAAACTCGCCCTTCCGAATCTGTACAGGGGATATGACAGTTTCAGGGAACGAACTCCGGCGTGCGGAGGCGATTATACGGATATTGATTCTCCAATTAAAGCCTACACACATGAGCTGGAATCGGAATTCCAGGCTGCCCAGAGGTATCTTAAATCTTCGGACAAGGTATATTTTGAAACATTAAAAAGAAATCTATTGGTGTGAGAGGTGTGAATATCATCAATTTCATCCGGCTGCATTTTCTTCGCTGAAAGTAACGATTTTGCGCCGTATTCTCTTGTGAGTAAAAATCCCAATAAAACCCCTAGAATAATAATTTGAGGATAAAACACGGCAACACTCATCCTCGTAAAGAAATGAAAATGAAGTAAAACGAAATATACCGGTAACCAGAGATATATAAGAAGATTTGCAAAAAGAGTAATGAGAGTGATTTCCGTCGTATCGCGGGGAGACTCAATTCCCGACAATGGCAGGAATGCAAGCATAGACCAATAGTAACACGTGGGAGAAATGATACAAAACATCAGCCCCATACCTGTTAAAGCCGCTTTTAACGGGGTGGTCTTTTGAATCAGGAATTTTATAAGCAGAAGAGATAAAACAATTGTAATAATAAGGTGTAATATCTTTCTCTCTTCTTTTAATTTCACTATATCTTTCCGGATAAGGGTATCATTGTTGATATGTTCCGGATCGGTAAGGTCTCCCAGGAAAGCTGAGGCACTTGTATAGACAAGGGTATCAATGCCGAAATCATTTGCCAGTGGTATTGAATGATGAGCCTTCAGGTTATCGAATGATTCGGACCATGCTTTTACACCCCTTCCGGTAAATGACCCGAGAACGAGCATTATGACCAGGGTTGATGCAAATACGGAAACAAACAGGAGGGGTTTGCGGAAAGTTCTTTTTTTCCAAAAGCCATACGCAAAATAGAGTATCAAAGCGACAACAAAAAAAACAGGAAAAATACGAACAGCCGTTGCATAACCGAAAGCAGCACCGGCACATCCCAAACGGTTTTTATGGAGAGCACAGAAACCGAGCCCCGCCGC
Source organism: Spirochaetales bacterium (assembly GCA_016934975.1). Classification (GTDB taxonomy): domain Bacteria; phylum Spirochaetota; class Spirochaetia; order SZUA-6; family JAFGRV01; genus JAFGRV01. The sequence goes on from JAFGRV010000410.1 coordinate 15,520, forward strand.
AAGAAACCAATCCTGGCGAAGAAAGGCCCCCCCTGTCCAATAAAAACGGGAACAATAATTTATGGAGAAAAGTATTACCATACACAAGGTATTCTCGATCCCGAAGGTTCTTAGAAAAAATATAAAGAGAATCATCAACAGAATGATATCGATGAAACCGAAGAAATATGCTGTTTTTGTATTCCAGGGCAGCCACCGGGAGAAGAGTTGTCCTATAAATGTCCAGGCAGGTGTCGGATTATAGCCATGATCCAGCCACACATCCTGAGGAATGAAAACCCCTGTTGCATCAGCTGCAAAATCTTTCCATCGTTTATCGGAAAATCTGTTTCTCACTTCCTTCTGATGAGATTCTATAGCAGCGGCCTCCACTACCTGATTCGTACGCAGATCCCGGACAAGGGTAGGTTGTGTATACTCTTTTGAGTTTTCTTTTAGTGCCAGCAATCCCGCGGCGTAGAGACCATCATATCCCAGCTCCTTAAAGTACTTAGATCCCAAAACATAGTGATACTGTTCCCAATTATGTATAAAAGAGCCATCAGTATGAAAAAAACCGAAATTAAAGTAACTTGCAAGGCAGATAATTGCCATACCGAATAACAGGATATTTCCCTGCTTTAGTGTTGACCAATAACGACGACGAAGCAACAGTATCACAGTGACAATGGAGATAAGAATAATCTTTATTATAAATTCTATAGATTGAGGCATTTCTTTCTCCTGTATCCCGACGTATACATAAAAAAATCTTTTGGTGTCATCATACTTTTTAGAGCAATCGAATTCCATCATCCTCGATAGTAATAATCTTTTTGCTATATAAACCGCCGATAATTTTTTTAAAGAGCTTTTTGCTGATATGAAAATATGACTTTATTTTTTCCGGGCTTGTATTATCATTGAATGGGAGAAATCCATTATTTTCCTTCAAGGTTTTTAAGATAATTTCTTTCGCGTCAGTGGAGGCCGGGATAAAACCCTGGCGCTGAAGAGAGACATCAATCCGGTTATCCTCCCGCAGTTTTTTTATATACCCTTTTTTCTTATCACCAATCTCGATGTCCTCAAATACTTCATTCTTATAAACTAACCCCGGATAGGTATTATCAATAATAACCTCAAATCCAAGCTGAGTTTCTTTGACAAACAAAAGATCTACACCCTGATTTTCCTGCAACTCATCAACTTCTTTCTTTAGATACCGATTGATATAACAGGAACCGATTATTCCTTTTTCTTCAAAATCGAGCATGACATAAACAACAACCTTCATGCCAATTTCAAGGGGAACCTGAATATATTTTTGAGGAAGAAAAAGGTCTTTTGCGATACCCCACTCAAGAAAAGCCCCGAAATTTTTAACATCCTTCACTTTCAAAACCGCGAACTCACCGACAATCGCCAGGGGCCTTTTTACTGTTGCCTTTAAACTCTCTTTGGCGTCATTATAAATAAAAACTTCCAGGACATCTCCGACCCTGCAATTCCGGGGAGTTTCAATTTTCGGAAGGTAAATATCCCGGGTTTCTCCGTCAAGATAACAACCACCCTTTACAAACTGTTTTATTTTTAATGTATTAAATTTTCCTATGTCAAACATTTTCTTCGATTTAATCCTCTGATTTCTACAACCGCAGCTATAATTATTTTTTCGGGAATGTGAGCAGTTACATTCATTCGAAGAGTTATATGACATTTCATGGTATTTGTCAATATTTGATATAATTCTCAATTTGGAATTACTGACCATGAGAATCAAACAATTGGTGACATTTGTAATTTTACTCATCAATTCATGCGGTCTTAAGGAAAGACCGCATGAATTGTATGGGAAGCCGTGATATTCGAAAACACATAACTTTTCACAGGACCAACAGATATCCCATCCACAAGGACATCAAGGATTTTATACCCCGATGACGGAACGATAATATACTTTACATTACTGCCTGAATTAACAATAATCGTACCCGAAGGAGTGATTGTACCATGTCCCTCGGTGGTTGAAGTAATTGTATAGGTGTTGATGGCAAACTCTGCATGAATGGTGTGATTGCCTGTGACCTGGGTAAACTCGTATTCCGTTACCGGACCGATTGAAATCCCGTCGATCACAACATCCTGAATATGGAAATGCTCATCCGGGGCTATTGCGTAAACCAGGGACCCTCCATATTCAACAACGCTATCCCCTGCGGGGGTAATACTCCCGTTTTCACCCTCATTCGTACTGATTAGAAATGTATCGATGGCAAACTCCGCATGGATAGTGTGGTTGGCTGTGACCTGGGTAAACTCGTATTCCGTTACCGGACCGATTGAAATCCCGTCGATCACAACATCCTGAATATGGTGATGCTCATCCGGGGCTATCATATAAACCAAAGACCTGCCATATGCCACAATACTCATTCCCCCGGGAGTAATACTCCCATTACCAACGACTTGTGTGGTGATGATAAATGTGTCTATTGCAAACTCTGCATCAATTGTGTGGTTGCCTGTGACCTGGACAAACTCGTATTCTTCTACCGCGCCAACTGAGACACCGTCCACAAAGACATCCTGAATGTGAAAGTTCGCATCCGGGGTTATTGTATAGACCAAAGACTCACCATATGCAACAACACTCATCCCTTCTGGTGTAATACACCCGTTTTCCCCTTCATTTGCACTGATA
>JAFGRV010000411.1 GCA_016934975.1 Spirochaetales bacterium
GACTATGCCGGAATCCGTTCCCGTAACGGTATTCAACCGGGCTTCCGTACTTAAGTTTTTGGTCTGAACCCAGCCCAGCGCCGTTAAATCACCGGTATTCTCATAATCGGAGGGCAGGGGATCGGGCAGGACGGGGGTTGTAGTGAATGTATAATAGAACCATTGAACGCCGGTAAAATCGGCCGGCCGGTTCCATTGCACGATGGCCCGTTTGGACGCGTAGTAATGGTCCTCGCTCCCGTGCGTGGTGGAGGTAACAATAAGGCCCTGGGGAGGCTGTGTGTCAATCCTGAACCTGTAAGTGGCCGCGGCGCTTATTTTGCCGCTCCCGCTGATGGTCCTTGCCTGCAGGTAATAATACTCTTCCTGTTCATTGTCCGGGAGGGTGACTTCAACTTTATTTGAGGTGGCAGGAATAAAGGGTACCTCGTCCCCGGACGGTTCCGACGTACCGGAAAGGATCCTATATTCGTAACCTGCCACACCGGACGGTCCCGCCTGGGAACAGCTTAAGCTGAAGATGGCGTCGGTCAGGTCGACCGCATCCAGCAGGTTCTGTGCGTAGGGATGGGTGGAGCTGGTGATGACGGGCATGGCGGGTACGGTAGAGTCCACTCGGATTACCCTTAGAGTCATGGTTCCTTCATTGCCCGCTTCATCAGCGGGCATGACATACAGGTAGTTAATACCGTCGGAAAGATTGTTAATGGTGAATTCAGGCAAGAGGGAGTTCAGTTCCGATGAAAAACGAACTCCGTCAGGCACCTGGCTTACTCCCCACCAGTATCCGGCTATCTGCCCTTCGGTCCCGGATCCGTAAGTATCACTCGGCTCTAAAAACACCTGTACGGTAGTTGTCGGGGAATAACCGTTATCATCTATAATAATATTGCCTGATTTTACCGTTATGCTGGAAATAACTGGGGCGGTCCTGTCAATAATAAACAAAATTCCTTCTGACGCGGGACTGACGTTCCCAGCCAGGTCCCGGCAGCGCAGATAAAGCGTGTGCTCCTCTTCACCCATATATCCCACGGATATCTCGTCCGTATAAGCTGACCAGACAGCTGTTGAATCGATGGCGTATTCGAATCCATTCGCATCCACCGCGCTCGGTGTTTCCTGGGTTTCTATGTTGGCAATGGGCAGATTGAGTGTGTTATTGACATACGTATCATCCAGGGTAACCCCGATTACTTGAGGATTCGTCCTGTCTATGCGTGCGTAACGCATCTGTTGAATCGAATTTCCGGCAGCATCATAGGCCCGGAACCAGATGCTTTTTTTCCCTTCTATGGTAGACAGGGCAGTACCGGTATTCCATTCCGTATACGATAAATTAATGTCCGTTGTCCATTTCAGCTCCGTTACCTCGGATACTGCATCGGTAACATCCGGAACAATACTGATTGATGTGGTGTTAATCCAGGTATTGCCGTTACTGTCTTCGGAAACTACTTCCTCGTTTCCGTCCAGGTAGGTGAATTCCTGGTAAACCGGAGCCGATCTATCAATTTTTACCTCGGCGTTGCCGATACCGATATTGCCATTTATATCGCTTACTCTATAGTAGACGGTTGTTGTACCTTCATTAATGATTGGAATACCAATTAGGGGATTGCTGATTGGTATCCATGTTCCTTCCATGTCATTTATTATATATGCCCAGGTATTTGGATCAATACCAACATTATCTGTGGCCGAAGCAGAAACAATTATGATATCCTCAGCTGTCCAGGTATCTGTTACATTATTCATCCCTGCAAGAGCGATAACATTCACTTCCGGTGTTTGTGAATCAATATTTAATTCTTCTTCTAAAGTGCTCGCATTCCCGAGTGTATCGGCACATCGGAAAGCAATCACTGTATTAACCTTTGTAGATAGTGAAATTACATTCCCGGGTTGCCAGCTTCCTGTACCTGTTTTATTCTCCCAGGATGCTGTATTAATTAAGCCCACTTCGGCATCTACAGCACTCGCTTCGAGAATGATATCGCCTGTATCGGGATTAATTGTCTGGGTGTAGGTAATATCAGGACCTGTCATATCGCACTTAATATCTCCGCTTATCACTGTTTCATTTCCTACTTGATCCCTGAGTTTTATATGCGTCGTATAGATTCCTGTCTGAGGAAAATCGATGGGGAAGTAATAATAATTGATCCCGTCAAAACTGTATTGGGAGTTTGAAGTGTCCGGACCAGAGCCACCTTCATCCGTTATATTGGGTGTATAAATATTTGCTACCCAACTTGTATTAAATGTGACAGAGGGGGGGGTATTGTCAATTTTTATGGTGACGCTTTGTTCACTCAGATTTCCAGCCATGTCTTTTACATGAAAGGTGACAGTTGTTATTTTCTCGTCAGAGATTTGTATAGAACTGCCGGGAATCCAGTTCCCGCTATCAATTTTATATTCAAATGTAGTTGTATCGACTCCCGAAACAAGCCCATTAATGCAAAAATCATCTGCAGTAGCGGACACCGCAACTGATGTGTTAGTGACCCATGTGTCATTAGCAACTAGATTTTCCATATTATCATGGAGAGAGAGATTTAGTATCGGAGGTGTCCAGTCATATGACAGAAGCATTATTTCCGAGTCATTGCCGTCATAGGTTTCAAAGATACTATACCAGTCGGAGATTGGTTGAAAGGAAAAACTATCATCTTGATCATTATTTGTGATTTGTGTAATTATACCATCTGTCCAGCTGAAAAGCTCCATATCTGTTCCATCGTAGAAGGAATAAATAATATGCTGATTTTTTGTATTGCTATCACAATTATAACTACATTCCCCGCTTAATTGAGTAACAATTCCCTCTTTCCAAATGTATGTGCCATTGCACGCACCAGGGGGAGCAACTCCTGGAACTTGACTTGACCATACGACCATATTATCGCTTACTATATAATTTATGGTAAAATTTCGAGGAGTTTCATAAATTATATCATGCCATAAAACAAATATCCCGTTGAGTTGAGGGAGTTCCATCGGTTCAAATTTATTCCATGTAATTATTTCATTATCTATTTTTGGGTTTTTATATTTTATAAACTGTGAATTTTGAAGGCTTATCTGAGATATCTGATTATTTTTATACTGCATAATACCTGTATTATCTTGCCATATAATAATCCCGTTATCAGTAGCAGGATTAATATCGTTTACATTATTGTCTGTTATTTGTAGTTTACCGAAATTTGCCCATTCCCATATCTCGTAATCATTTCCATCATATTCAGACCAAACAACAACGCCGTCTCCTAAGGCTATAGGTCCTGTTTCATTTCCTGAATTATTTGTAAGTTGAACAGTCAGACCATAAAAATACATAAAATTTTCAGTATCGTCACTCCCGTGAGAAGGGAAAGAAGCACGCCATACAACTATGTTATCTTTTAAATTAATAGAAGACCGTTCGATATAATCATAATCATTTGTAATTTGTATTGAAGATTCCGAAGATATATTATAAAGAATAATTTCATAATCCTCGGTACCCGATTCAGTCCATAAAATTAAATTACCGTCGATACGTAAATCATTTTGGTCCACATTGTCATCAGTTAACTGGGTTATAACGCCATTTTCCCATTTCATCACTTCATAATCATTGCCATCATAATGAAGCCATACGGCTACATTCCCAGAAATCAAGGCGCTAATGTCATTCTCATTATTATCCGTTAATTGGGTAATATGAAACTGCTCCTGAGCAAATACAAAATTAACCATTATAATAAAAACCAAACAGAAAAGTAACTTTTTCATTTTTTTTCCTTTTTCCAAATCTTACTTTTTAGTGAAATTTAGCACCAAAAATCTTACATCTTTTTAATTTATGGAGATATTTGGGAACTTTCTATAATATATTTATCAAAAAAACTGTAAATAATATACCGCGATTTTGTCCAATTGTCAAATAAATATTGATCTGAGTTTTTTACGCTATACTTTTTAAGGCCATTTATCGGGCTGCGCAGGAACCCCGGCTCAACTTCGCTCCACCCTGCCATCGCTATGGACACCAAAATGCAGTAGAAAAGTCCGTAGTGTTCTTAAGTCACCATGATTCCTGCTCCGACCTCAAATTATAAAGCTACAGCAAAAAAACGTTATTGCGATTGGGGTTGTAAGGTAGCAGAAAAAGCTGTTAGAAAGGACGAGCGTACAGAAAGTGGGCACACCTCACCTGTATTATTTTATTGATTTCAATTATTTTTATGCAGCTATCAGCAGACTTCGCATACTCACTTTATGTTTATTCTTGATCCTTCCTATCGCCATCGCAAGCATTACACATAATGCCAGGGATATTCTCATCCACATATTACAAATCCCCCTGGTAGTATGCTCTTCAAATCCATATCGGACATCAATCAGTGCATTAACCCTTTTCACGGCGGTCCATTTTTTATAGGCTATTCAAATTTATAACTTGAATGAGGTACAGGAACAAATATCTGCCTGTTATGGGAAAGCGGTATTCTCGTTTGTCTACCCATAGGGTAAACAACTTTGCTTTTACATTCTACTCCATAATGGCAGGTAGAACACTTCACCATCAATGCATTTTTGCACTTTTTAAATCCTCCATTCGCAATTTCCCGCTGCCTCCCGGGAATCAGTGCTAATGGATTTAAAGGAGCCCGTGGTAATGGCCTCGGGCTCCCTGTGTTCGGTAATAATTGGAATATCCCCGCTTTTAGCCTGCTCACTTTGGCAGGCGCCTGTCGCAAGAAGGAAGAGTAAAACAGGAACGGCCTACAGATAAAAACGCTTCAATCAGCCACCTCAATCGTCCGGAGCATCCTTATGCCACGAATCACGGTCCTTGAATCCGACTATTGTTTGGGCATGGTTAAAATCCGGCACAGGCATGCTGGATTCGTCAGCAACATCATTATCATCTAAATACTCGAATAAACTGTCAACTCCCGTTGCCTGGATTGCCGTGACTACAACATAGCCGTCTAATAAAAGCTGCTTGAGCAGGTTGATATCCGAGTCATCCCGGATGATGAAATAACCATTATGTAAATAATCAAAATATCGGTTGATGTTCCTTCCCCTGTATTCGGTTGCTTCAATGAAGGCCGCTTCAGAAGGCCACGAAGTATGATCATCCTGATCATAAGGCATTTCAGCCCAGGAGGCACAACCCATTCGCGTTAAGAGGGAAAAGGCTATGCCGCTGTTTGAACCTTTATCTACACCACCATTGATCTGGTGATAGATGAAATCCGGGCTCATGATCTTGTCCGTATTGCTTTGAGGCGCTCCCGGATAGGTTCCACCGTAGGTAGTGGTCGATAAATCCCAGTTGAACTCCTTTGCCGTCATGAAGGTATGGGTATAATAGCCGACGGCAAAACAGGTACAGGAATTTTCATCCCCCTGGTGGCCTATTGGAGGGAAATACTGTGTGACCGAATGATCGATTTTTTGATCCAAACCTGTAGCGCGCGAGGTGTCCGCCTGAACCGCCCTGAGTTTACGCATTTCTTTCCATTCATCCAATGTGGGAGGAATAAAACCTGTTCCGAACTGTCCATAAGCAATTTGATTGTAATTCTTGCCCGGTTCATACACGCCGATTATTTCCATATCTTCCTGCAGCTCATACGGATCCGGAAATTCCTCAATAAAGGAAACCTGTCCCGGGGCGGCGCGAAGCGTCGGGAGAATTTCCGCCATCTGCCCGACAGTCAAAACATCCGTAGTGGCGGCGGTGAAATTTGTTGTCCTATCGTTCCCGGCAAAAGCCCCGGTCCCGCCGGTAATCGTGGTGATTGAGGCGCCGGTAATCCCGTTATAATACCGCACTTCGTATAAATTTATCGTTCCTGCAGCGGCCCCGGAGGCTGTAGTCACAGACAGGAATAGATTGTAAGAATTTATGCTTTGGGCAAATTCGGAGATATCCAGGGCCATATTATTGTTAGGAAATGGGTGAGCACCGCTTATTATCGTCGACCCACTTCGCGCCTGAAATTCCTTGACCATAACCGGATTGGCCGGATCACCCAATCCGATTTTTATCAAACAGGCATTCCGCACTGTATGGGTCACACGAAAAACAACAATAACGGTTGGTTTGTATTCGGCAGTGGTATCATTGTGATAATAATAAACAGGCATCTTGAGTGCCTTCAACGTCGAATAGGTAACCCAGTAATGGCCGTCATGGATATTTTCCCATGTTGATGATGGAGAAGTCCCCCATGAATTGACAATTTTCACAGCCCCGCCACCTGAATTGGCCGTTGTATCTTTGACCGTTATTTGACAGACCATTTCGGGCGGCGTGGTGTTGTTATCTTCATCCAATTCCGTCAGATAATTCTCCGAATCAAGGATATAGCCGATATAATAATTACCGGGTGCCACGGAAGGAATCACCATGTCAGAATGCCCGGGAGACGATTGAGGGGTCATATAGCCTCCATTCAGGCCCGGGTCTAATGGATAAGTATAGTATTCATTGGTTAATAATGTATCTGAACCCGTTATAACCTTATCAATGGAAAAATAGAACTTAATAGAGAAATTTCTATTGCCAGGATCCATGCCCAAATTACAGTAGTTATAAGCCAGTCTTATTTCTTCCCCGGCTACAAATGAATGTGATTCCTCCCAATACTGATTTTCCGGAACGTCTGTATTGTAATAACATGGAGCAAACATCGACGACGGATAAAGATCAGGATCTGTTACCGTGACGCCTGACCCAGGCGGACAGGAACTTAACAGAAGGACGAAACCAAGGGCAACCCATCCCGTCAGAAATAAGCCTATCTTTCTCATTCATAATCCTCCTAAACAAACACATAAAAAACAGGGCATAAAATGATTAATCCGCCCGATCTGACTATATGACTAAAATCAGAAAATATATTTTTAATCTATTTAATTTTTATTACTAAGAACCTTAATAAAATATAATACAATATTCTCCAATTTCCACTTTTTATCTTTACTTTTAACAAAAAAAACCCGGGTTTTCACCCGGGTTTTTTCAGTATTATGGGAACTCTCTTAGTACTCGGTGTACCATCTGACCCAGTCGATCTGGAAGTATGCCGGGAATGCCGTCCCTGCATCGGGAGCACCCGGCCAGTTGCCGCCGACCGCGAGGTTAAAAAGGAGGAAAAATGGTCTGTGGAATTCATCGGTGCTGTTGATGCTGTTGGCAATATTTGCCTCGAAATACTGGCCGCCGTTTATGTACCATCGTATAAAAGAAGGAGTCCACCAAATGCTGTATACATTCCATTGAGAAGGATCGCATCCCACGTAACCGCCGTAAGAGGCATGGCCGCCGCAATCCCAGTGGATTGTAGCGTTCACGCCCCAGTTCCAGTTCACGTGTTCCATGATGTCTATTTCGCCGCATCTCGGCCAGCCCACGCTGCCGATATTCGTGCCCAAAGACCAGAATGCGGGCCACAAGCCCTGTCCCATGGGAACCCTCATCCTGGATTCTATATACCCGTAAGTACGGTTGAATTTGCTTTTCATCCGGGCGGATGTAAAGGCATATCCGCCGTAATTTTCACGGCGGGCCGCAATGGTGAGTACGCCGCCGCCGCAGTTTACATTGGAAGTCCTGTTCGTGTAATACTGGAGTTCATTGTTGCCCCAGCCGCCGCCGCCGATATCATAATTAAAATAGGACGGTACACCCGATCCATTGAATTCATCTCCCCATAACCAGGCCCTTGAGGCAGGCACATTTTCCTGTGTAGATGTCGGTGTAATATCCTCATCCTGCGGTGAGATAAAATCATTGGAGCATCCGGCTATCAATAAGATTGCAAAAATTGAGAGAAAAATAAAAATTTTTCTTAACATTTTATCCTCCTGTTTTATTTCCCTAAAATTAAATCATTTCCCGGTTTTTGGTATTGATCCTTCCTCCTTTCCTGATACCAATAAAAATTAAATACTTAAATTAAATCAAATATATAATATCCCCACAAAATCAATATAATATCAAATGTTTTCGTCAATCACCAACCAAAAGTAGGAATTGTATCCTGCTTTTAAGTTGGATTTTAGAGTTAATTGATATATTAGATTAATTTAAATAAAATGATTTGGATAAAAAAAGAGGGAGCTACTTACAAGGAGTAACTCCCACTATTAAACCTTGGGGGTTAAGTATGTCAAAATAAGGTCTTTGATTAAAAGGATCACTTAAACTGCTGTTCTGCTGATTCAGCACTTTTTCCTTTAATCAAACATTAAATTCATGGTAAGTTTCCTATACCATGAGAGCATTATAACCTATTTTTTGTATTCCTGCTTCCTGCATAAAGTAGGAATTTGCCCCTACTTTCAGGTTGGAATTTCTAAATTTAACTACACGTGGTTTAACAAATAAATTCTTATATAACGATCAGCGTATTGAAAATAATCTTTTGAATCCACCAGATAACCATCATTTATTTCCCGTTGATTTTTTACGTTAAAAACAGGTAAATCCCATAAAAAAGGGGCTGCGTCTGAACAACAGCCCCTTTATTCAAACCTTGGGGGGTTAAGAATTCCTTATTAACAATAATGGCATTATAAAACAGTTATTAAAAATACTCTACTATAGCCTGGCCGGAATTCACATCCTTCTTTTTAGTTGGAATTTAAAAGGGGCCGCTACTGACCGTAACAGCCCCTTCATTAAACCTTGGGGGTTAAGTATATGCTTTTATTATTGCGGTCTAACCCTGATCCAGTTGACGTTCCATCCGCCGGCTGAGGCATAAATACCTAAGGCATAAGTTCCTTCAGGAATATTTACCGTTTGAGTAACCGTAGTCCAATTTTGCCATCCACCGGTACTTGGTATGGAACGACTCCCTAATTGAATAGATCCGCCGTTTAAGTCAGCTGAAACCGTACCTCCGCCGTTTAAACTGGCGACACGGTATTCTATAATGAACGTTCCGGCATGATAATAGGCACTGGGGTATGCAATCCAGTCACCCGCGTCTATCCAACCGACATTTGATCCGCCTTCGGAACAGCCTTCCGTCTGAACACCGGACATGGCCACCCAGGCTTCCGCTTCAAATTTCCTTGCTACCTTGATGGAAGAAACCTGATCATTCCATCCCTCGTTAACCAGGCAGTTATCATCGCCGGTTTTTGTCAAAGTAGAACCCAGGAAGTGGTGATCCCAGTACATTGTTACTTCGTATCCGGATGAAATCCTCACTGATGACATATCATCATTGCGGAACCCCATGTTGTTCTGGAGTAAATCCAGATCGTAGGCACCAACGCCGAGGCCGCTTGACCACCCGCCGTAGTCACAGTGCTGATAAGCGGTTACGGAACCGCTTGTTCCGCCGCCGCCGCCTGTAGCCGGAGTCGGTGTGGGTGTAGCTGTAGTTCCGCCGCCGCCTGTGCTGCCGGCGCCAGCCCAGTTGATGGTATAGGACGCGCCTGTACATGTGTATGTGCTTGTAGTGTCATCGTAGGCATAGCTGTAAGCGTCAGGGCAGGTGGATTTAAACCAGTTGGAATAAGAGGTCGGTGGGCAGGTTGCCGGTGTATTGTA
>JAFGRV010000412.1 GCA_016934975.1 Spirochaetales bacterium
ACCATTGTGGTAGATGTTTCATCCGAAATGAGACGAAATGTTCCCAGGGTTGATGAAAACTCCTTAAGCCGGCTTAAGTTGGTACAATATGGGTTGATGAAGTTGGCCGATTCATTAAAACCGGGCGATATCATCAATCTTGTGACCTTTAAAGGAGAAGCGTGGGTTGTATGCCGGGGCCTGGTTTTTGATAGAGATGAAAACACCTATCTTTCGGCAGTGGCGAATCTGGAAACCGCCGGGTATGCCGATCTTGCCCCGGCTTTAGCATCAGGGTATGAGATTGCACAGAAAACCTATGATTCTCATAAAATCAACTCTCTTATTCTTATTACCTCACAGGAGGAAGAAAATCAGGAGATCGATAAGGAAGTGATCGAAGGATACACTGAATACGGCGGATCGGAAGGTATCACTTTATCCTGCCTTGGTATCGGTACCACAGGGGATGAATCCTATTTAAAATCCCTGGCAGAAGCAGGCAAAGGAACATTTTTCTCTCCCCGGACAAAGACCGATATGATCAGGACATTTGGTGACCGGTTTTATGCGATAGTAAAACCGGCTTTTAAAAACCTCCGGTTTCGTCTGGATTTTCCCTCTGAAATGCTCTGTGATGTTCCGGCAGAGGGAGATGGTCCTGACACCGGCGAAGATTGTGAACCCGACGACTTTTCATATAATACGAAAACCTATTTTTTCCAGGGCTTTAAAACCCTTTCTCCTATTAATCTGTTTCATAAGTTTTTTACATTAACCATCAGTTATACCGATGCAAAAACAGGGATCGATACTGAAGTTGTTTATAAAAAACCTGCGTATACCATCCTGGGGCGGGACAGCAAGGCTTTGCGTGAAGCAGAGTGTGTCCTCCTTTTTACCGAGTTGTATGCAGCCCGGAGAACCTGGAGTGATCTGAAGCCCCTGTACGAAGGTCTCTCTGCCATGTACTTTAATTACTATAACTATTCACAACTCTTTAATGAATACACCTACCTGATTCAACTTTCTCAGGGAGAAAAACTCACTATCAACCCCAAAAGGCTTGATTTCGGGGAAACTCTCTTAGATGAGGAACAAGTACAAACCATCAATCTCACAAGTACTCTCTCCTTGAGTGATATAATGGTCACCCGTGCCCATATTGTGTATCCCGATGTCCTCGGATTCGGATACAATTCCTACGGAGCCATGGGTATCGGCAGCCTGGAAAGTTATTCCATACTCGGTCCGACAGGTGTGGAAATCGATAATGTGAAAAGTATCACCTCGTCGAGATTAAAATCCTTTTTTCTGAAAAATGACGGAACTCTCTGGGCCTGCGGAGAAAATAATAAGGGTTCTCTGGGGATCGGTTCTCTTGATGATACTGTCCACGCACCCAGGCAGGTTAAAATCCACGATGTTGCTGCTGTTTCCCCATCGGAAAATCATACACTTTTCCTTAAAACCGACGGCAGCCTCTGGGTATGTGGGGAAAACCGCTTTGGCCAGATGGGATCGGCTATTGAGCCCGGCACTCTCTCATTAGTTCCTGTAAAAATGGTAGACTCACGTGTTGTCGCAATTTCCGCCGGATTAGAAAACAGTTTTTATATCATGGAAGACGGCTCACTCTGGGCAACCGGCGCAAATCAGGCCGGACAGCTTGGAACAGGTGACAAGATACACAGGTATCAACCGGAAAGGGTAGTGGATTCCGGAGTGATTTCCGTGTCTGCCGGAGAGACTCATACCCTGATTCTAAAAACCGGTAACAGCCTTTGGGGATGCGGTGATAATTACTACTGCGCCCTGGGACCGGTGGCTGAAGAACAACACCCGGATTTTATCGAACTCTTTCCGGAGGGAATACAGGAGATTGCGGCAGGCTCCAGCTATTCTTTGATACTGAAAGATGATGGAAGTCTCTGGAGAGTGGGAAGAAACACCGGGCGTAATGTGGTGACCTATTATTATTACTATGGGTATTATTATTCATATTTCCCGGATTGGGAATGTCTCTCTAGTTCCGGGGTTGTAAGCATGAAAGCGGGGAGTACCCATTGCATGTTCATGAAAGAAGATGGAAGTCTTTGGGGCCAGGGACGCAACAGAAGTTCAGAACTCCTCACCGGCAGAAGCGGTTATCTGTTTGAGCCGACACAAATCTATGCTTCGGGGATCCGGGATTATACCCCCAGCTATCATTTCAGCCTTGTTTTGCGTGAACCTTCACCCCCCATTTTCACTAATTACAGGGGCAATATGTTCATGCTCAAGGCCCCCGGAGAGGAAGAAATCGTGGATATAGGTTTTACACCCCCGGAAGAAGGGCTTTACACTGCGTCTCTGGTTATTGAAACTAATTTACCTGACAGATACCGGCAGGTGATCCCTTTGAATGGAATCGGTACTAAAACCTTGCCGACTCCCACACCCGAGCCGACAGTTACACCCGAGCCATCAGCCACACCTGTCCCAACTCCGGAAATAACACCCAAACCGACACCCACCCCACTGCCCTGGACTGGGGATCTTCGTTTTGATCCGAAAATCACTACTGTTTCCCTGGATGCAACATCATTCCAAACTTCACTCGTACTGGACCTCCCGGCAGATACCCTTGGTGCCTATGGATTTGATATTTACTACGACCCGGCGGTTGTATATGTGAGCGAGAGTGAGGAAAGTGAATGGATCCTTGCCGGTGCGGATGTCTCAACACTTATTGCGAATGGAGATAGACCGGGAGTGATTTCGATCGCAGGTTTTGAAATCTATCCCATCGGACCGGGAACGGATCTTGAAATTTGCATCATCAACTGGCACCCTCTGGCAGCGGGCACTACCGAACTGAATATAAGAATAATTGATATGGTGAATGAAAATTATCAACCCTTCGGTGTTTCAGAAGTAAGATCCGCAGGGACCATTGTTATCACCGAACCTTATTAGTTTTCAAGCGATGATATTACCCGGGGCCGCTTATGGTCCCGGGATTATGTTACTATCCGGTTTAATCATAATCTATAGGATTAACCTTCGGTTCTCTTCTCAATGACATAACCTTTTATTACAAACCAATCCAATTTATAATTGAGGCTGTCATCAGGAGGATTATACATGGAATTTATTTTAATCGCGGTTTACTCTTTTATGAAAACAAGATGATAGAGAAAGCAAAAGCCGATTTTAAAAAAGCAGTGGAACTAAATAACGATAATTTACTCCTCATAAATGAATTAAAAAAACGTTTTCCGGAATTTGATTTAGAATTTTGATATTTTTCCATATCAATAATTCTCAGGAATAAAAACCCATTCATACGCACTTATTCACACTCGATTAATGAGTGCCGATGAGTGGAGAAGAGTGATTAATAAATCAACATTTGAATGTTTTTTCAGAGTAAACTTTTCATGTAGCAAATCATATATATCCCGAAAATCGTGTCAAAATGTCCTATTCAAAATCTCCCGGGATATACCATTCCTCTTGATTATATTATAATCATATCTTAAATACATTATTGAAAATAGATAGAGGTGTATATGACAAAGCCATCGAATTCTCAGAGGGTCTTGCTCCTGTTGCACGGTTTATTAGATGGGAAGGGAATGTACGATTTTTTTTAAAAAACGTCCATTTGGGTAGAAAGAGACGACAGATGTACAATGATATGTGAAAATTATGGTAATTTTTTTAGAAGAAAGGAAGATAAAATGCTAAAAAAACAGAATGTTATATTTTGCATTATTTTGCTTTTTACTCTCTCTGTACTCCCGGTTTTTTCCCGGGATATAGGCGATGTAAATGGAAACGGTACTGTTGATATTGTGGATGCCCTTCTCGTTGCCCAATACTATGTCCAATTGGATCCACCCCTCTTTGATCCATCCGTTGCCGATGTTAACTGTGATAGTGATATTGATATAGTCGATGCTTTAATCATTGCCCGGTATTATGTGAGCATAATTTTGGAGTTAGGAGAATGTGATACACCATCAGATCCACCCGCAGGGACGGAAATCCCGGATTTAACTCCCGCACCGACCCTCATTGGAACCCAGAGTGCGACGCCTGTTCCGCAAGTAACACCAATAATTGATATTACGCCGGCGCCGGAACTCACGGCAACACCTGATCCCACGGAGGATCCCGGTGATTTTAATATTAATCCCCCGAATATTGATTTTGGGACTATTATGCCCGGGGAAATGGCGGTGGCACCATTAACATGTGAAAACGATACAACACATACTATTACGGTCTCTGCTATTACGCTCTCCCAACCAGAGGTATTTGGTTTCGGAAGCAACTCCTCCGGACAATTGGGAGTTTCACTTGTTAATTCATCATACACACATATTCCCCATGGTATTGCATTGGAGGATGTTGTCCAGGTGGAAACCTTTTATTCCACAAGCTTTTTTGTTACCAGCCAGGGAGCATTATGGGGATGTGGGTATAATAGCCGCGGGCAGCTTGGTGACGGAACAACAGGGCATAAGGCTTTTCCGGTTCAAATCTTATCCGGAGGAGTTCAAAAAGTGAGCGCCGGTATGAGTCATACTCTCATTTTAATGAACGATGGTTCCCTTCTTGGGTGTGGATCCGGAGAACGGGGTATCCTTGGTCTGGGTGATCTTTCATCATACGCAGTAACGCCAGTGGAAATAATGAGTTCCGGAGTTCGTGATATATCCGCAGGTGGAGCATTCTCTTTAATTTTAAAGGATGATAATACCCTCTGGGTCTGTGGAATAAATTTTCATGGACAACTTGGACTCGGCCACACCGACGATGTGTTAACACCGACACTGGTCATGGAAAATGTCTCCCAAATTAACGCCGGCTGGAATCATTCCACAGTCATTAAGTCTGATGGCTCTTTGTGGACGACCGGACAGAATAGTGATGGAGAATTGGGAAATGGCGAATTCATCGATTCTTACGTCTTTACAAAAGTGATTGCTGGTAATGTCGTGGAAGCGGCAGCCGGTTCAAACTTTACCCTCGCGCGGTTGTCAAATAATACCCTTGTAGGCGTTGGTGCAAATACACAGGGACAATTGGGAAATGATTATTTTACAAATACGACCACATTTATTTCAATTGATGTTAATGTCTATGCGATAAATACCGGAGCCTTACATACACTTTACCTGAAAGAAGATGGTACTCTGTGGGGGTGCGGCGCAGGCAGTCAGGGCCAATTAGGAGAACCATCAACAGCTTATATCTATAATCCTATTGTTGTCATGGAATCCGGTGTTATTGATTTTTCCGGTGGATTCACCCATAGTCTTGTTTTAAGGGCATCAACAGAAGAGGTCTACAGTCATACCGGTTCAACTGCTATCATTGAACCAGGCCGGAGTTATACCTTTGATGTGATCCTTGATACTGAAACAACGGGCATATTTGGCGGAATTATTGCCCTTCAATTAGACTTGGTACGTACGCCTATCCTTCACATTCCCGTTTGGGGATCGGTTTCAGAATGATTTTTTTATATGCCTGATTATTCATTATGTTAACTTCCTTACCGTCATTAAGCGGTTTCCTCCCATCGGGGAAGCCGCTTATTTTTTTTTGTGTTTGGAAGAAATATGCGTAACGTGGTATCCACATTTCCGGAGCAAAATCAGTATTCCTCTACAACAGATGCTTTTCTCAGGGCTTTGCTCCGATCACCACCCATATACTCGAATAATTGTATGAGCTATACAAATAACTTCTAAAATTTGGAATGACAATTTTCTCAATATTTTTATGACGCGATTTTTCAAAATGTGATATAGTAACGAAAGTAAAATTAGTATTTACCTGGTGATAGTAATAAACACCTTGTGAAAAGGTGTTTTTCAAAAAAAGGAGGAAAAATGAAAAAGTTTAGTTTGATTCTTTTAGGGGTATTAATGCTGCCCCTGTTTTTACAGGCACAGACAACTTCCTGTTCTCTTATGGGAGATGTAAACGGAA
>JAFGRV010000413.1 GCA_016934975.1 Spirochaetales bacterium
ACGCAGGTTCACAAGAAATCAAGAATTTTCATAACGGCAACCTTGTCATAAATTAATTATTTGGGTTGCGGGCCTGTCCTGCGTAATATATAATAGAAAGGAGTAATTTATGAAATCTTTCACTTTTCTTATATGTATACTGTTATCTCTCTCGCTTTTTACATGTATTAATAATAAAATCCCGGTTCAGGGTGATGATGATAATTCGAAAATAATACATCCGGATGGTAAAAAAAGAACTGTGACAGTATATGGATATAGTTACGTGAGAGGCCGGAGTAAAATCGGAGTTGAACGATTTGCCATTAATCAGTCACGAGTCTCTATCGGAGAACAAGCACGAGGGACAGGGTTTACTCTGGAAGTAAAGAGTAATAAGACGGTTTTTGCTACTGATACGGGAGTTGTCACTATGAGCGGGATTGAATTGGTGTCAAAACAGGTGAAACAGACCGATGGTTTGTGGGAAATGTATGTGGTTCATAAAGCTGAAATTGAGGTTGTTATCCCCGGTGACAAAGAAGTTATCATTAAAGATGTCCATGGTGAAGATACGGATCTTTCTTCTCTCCTGTCAAAGCTGCAAGCTCAGGCGATTACAGATTCGGTAAAAGAACATAGTGACTTACGCGCGTCAGGGAAAATTACCGGGCACCTTTATATGAGTTTTCTCGAAGTTACTCCCCTCCCGGATGCACCGGGAGTTTCCGCAGATGTCCGTTTTTTCATTATTTTTGATTAATCGGGAAGAGTTGAAGCGGCATTTTGGGGGTTGCTTTTGTGAGTTTCCCTGACAAAGAGAGAAGCGATTCCCCCAACCAAGGCCGCACCTCCCGCGATAATAAATGCAAGGGAATAAGATCCTGTGATCTTTGCGATTCTTCCTCCCGTAAACGGGCCTAATGCCTGTCCGATCCCAAAGAACAATGTTAAAAATCCGAGGGCAGCCGGGGCAAGACGGGAACCGACCGCATCTCCTGCCGCCGCCGCCATTATTGCAGGGATACTCCACGCAGTGAGGGCAAAAAGAATGGAAGAAATAATATAGCCTGATGGTGCTTTCCACAGCCCAAAAATGGTAAAACAAAGGCTCTGAAGAAAAAAAACAATCCCGAGGCCGTATTTCCTTCCGAGTTTATCCGAGACAATTCCCCAGATAAAGCCGCTGATAATGCTTGCACCTCCGATAATGGCCCATAGACCGCCTGCTTTTTCCAGGGTAAAGCCCGCTTCATTTGTCAGGTACCGGACAAAAAAAGTTGCGTAGATGATGTAAGAAAAACCGAATAAAATGTAAATACAGGCGAGGTGCCAGACAGATGGAGAATTATAGATGAGACTCCATTGTAAACCGGATACTTTTGCTTTCGCGCCTCGATTGTCTCCATCTGTCAATGCTCCGGATTCCGTACCCACAGGCTGTAATTTCATTTCTTCCGGTTTGTTTCTTAATAAGAAAAGACAAAAGAGAGCGAAAAGAAAGGTAAGGCCTGACAGCAAAAACCATGAAATACGCCAGCCATCGACGGGAAATGATTTTAAAATATAAGGTATGGAAAATCCGGTAATGAGAAGCCCGACGCTCGAACCGCTTACTGCAATTCCCGCGGCAAGACCTCTTTTTTTAGTGACAAACCAGGCAGCAATGAGTCCCATTATCGGCACATTCGCACCGCCGCTCCCCATACCCGTGAGTATTCTTGAGAGTAATGCAGTAAAATAGTCCGGAGATATGCCGGTAATAAACATCGATAAAGAGATAATAATCATAGATCCCCCTATGACAAAGCGCGGTCCGAATCGTGAGGCAAGGATGCCGCAAAAAAGAGCGAGGATAAGAT
This sequence comes from Spirochaetales bacterium, assembly GCA_016934975.1. GTDB lineage: Bacteria > Spirochaetota > Spirochaetia > SZUA-6 > JAFGRV01 > JAFGRV01. The sequence goes on from JAFGRV010000413.1 coordinate 1,842, forward strand.
AGCCGATCATATTTCCTGTCGCCAGGTCCCCTGCCTGTATTTCCGAAAGGGAAAGACCGTCTTTCATGTCCGGGAGAATGACTGTATAACCGAACCGGGCAAAACCCAGGGAACCGGTGACTGTCAAAAGCCCGATAAAGAGGATTATCCATCCATAATGTAATTTTTTTGTTTTGATTGATAGAGAATTATTATTATCCATATGTAGTATAATAGTTTATCATGTCAGAGAGTCAACAGAAAAAAAAGAAATTACGGTCATTTCTCCCCCCTTTCCGGAGGAAAAGATAATATCAATCCATTTCGGATCGATCGGATGCGATGAATCGGGTGTGCACTGTTAAAAATCTTCAAAGCCGCTCGTTTTTGTTTCCGTCATAAACTCGGGAAAACAGTATACGATAACTCCATTCGTTTTTATCCGCATTTCCGCGTATCCTTTTGTAGTGAGTTTTTCCAGGTAATCTTTTGCCTGATCAATGGAAATGTCTCCGTTAAGGGCGACTTCACCGGGAGTAATAATCCCGTTATTTTTTTTTGCCGTTTTAAGGATCACAAGTTCAATAGATTCTTTCTTTTTCTGATTCACAGTTGATGTATAGGGTATACCATGGTAAAGAACATTTTTGTATTCGATCGCACGATTCGCGTCGGCAACCATTTCCGGGAGACGGAAATAGTCGATGACTGTGCCGATTAAACCGAATCCCCCTGTAAAAAGATAGAGTAATCCGGTACCCCATTTCCCTAAGTAAAATCTATGAAGACCCGGAATAAAGAGGGAGAGAACCCAGAGCAAACGTGCAGTATCAATTTTATATACTGTATTATCATTTTCCATAAAATTACACTCACCTGTTTTAGAGTTTGTCATTTCCTTTCATAAATTAAATATTCTTAATAAATTAAGTCAAATGGATATGACAATCATCGCTTTTTAACTACAATAGAATTTCAACAACGTTGAAAATAACATTTTAAAACTACAATAGAATTTCAACAACGTTGAAAATAACATTTTAAAACTACAATAGAATTTCAACAACGTTGAA
>JAFGRV010000414.1 GCA_016934975.1 Spirochaetales bacterium
AATTTTTTTCCAGTATAATCGATTCCGGGACAATTGAGGAGACAAACAGTATATTCGGGAATTTATTCGATAAAATAATCGCAGCCATAGAGAAACGAAATAAATCGACCAATTACTCTCTTATCACCCGGATTATTGCTATAATTGAAAATGAATATACGGATATTAACCTCGGGATCTCTTCATTGGCATATAAACATAAACTCTCCGCGGCATATCTTGGCCGGCTTTTTAAAAAATATACGGGGAAATCCATGCCGGATTATATAAATGAATTAAGGATAACAAAAGCTAATGAATTATTACGGAACACATCATATTCCATGAGTAAGATTATGAAGATGACAGGATTTACGAACAAGACACATTTCTATAGTATGTTTAAGAAATATAACGGCGTGACCCCTAAATTATACCGGCAGACAATTGTTAATGAAGACCATACAGATTGAACCTTTGAACAATGGAGATGCGATAATTATCATTTCTTACGTCAGTGTTTTAAATTTGACTAAATAAATTGTAACCCCAACAGCTACCAATACTAAAATAATCTTTATATACAGATTGTCAATAAAAAATAGAATTGTTGATATATTTACAATCCATAACGCAGAAATCGAGACTATTTTTGCTTTTCGGGAAATAGCTTTATATTTCAGATAATTTCGAATATAATTACCAAAAATTCTGTGGTGAGCTAACCAGTGATAGAGTTTATCGGAACTTCTAATAAAACAAGCGGCTGAAAGAAGCAGAAAGGGTGTTGTCGGTAGTATAGGTAAAAAAATACCTGCAACTCCAAGGCCAAGAGAAATATTTCCTGCAATTATAAGTAAAATCTTTCTCATAATAATACAATTGTTATGAGGTAGATTAATCTACCTCATAACATCCCTCATCTCTATGATGATTAAGTCAAATCAAATCGGTCTGCATTCATCATCTTATTCCAGACTGAAACAAAATCATTTATAAATTTCTTTTGTGAATCATCTTGTGCATATACTTCCGCAAGAGCCCTGAGTTGTGAATTAGATCCAAAAACCAGGTCCACACGCGTTCCTGTCCATTTTACCTTATGAGTTTTTCGATCCCGGCCTTCAAAGATCTCTTTATCTTCCGAAGTCGGTGTCCATTTTATGTTCATATCCAATAAATTGACAAAGAAGTCATGAGTGAGAGCTTCCGGCCTTTCCGTAAAAAGTCCATATTTGGTTTTACCGTAATTCGTATGTAACACTCGCATTCCCCCTATAAGTACTGTCAATTCCGGTGCGGTTAATGTTAAGAGTTGTGCCTGGTCGATCATTAACTCTTCCGGTGTTACGGAATATTTATTTTTAACATAATTGCGGAAAGCATCGGCTTTCGGTTCCAACACTGCAAATGATTCGGTATCAGTCTGTTCCTGTGACGCATCGGTACGACCGGGTGTAAAAGGCACTTTCACATCATGACCGGCATTCTTAATAGCCTTTTCAATTGCAGCACAGCCCCCGAGGACAATGACATCCGCAAGAGAGACCTTTTTATTTCCTGACTGATCTTTATTGAACTCCTGATGAATTTTTGTAAGAATTTTTAGAATTTTATTTAATTCTCCGGGTTCATTAACTTCCCAGTCCTTTTGCGGCGCAAGCCGGATACGTCCTCCATTCGCTCCACCACGATAATCTGATCCGCGGAAAGTACAGACTGAAGCCCAGGCTGTCTTCACTAACTCTGCAATAGATAACCCTGACGCAAGAATTTTGGTTTTGAGCAGTGTTATATCAGTTTCATTAATAAGCTCGTAATCGACTACCGGTACCGGATCCTGCCATATAAGATTTTCTTCCGGAACCTCAGGTCCGAGATAACGAGTACGCGGGCCCATGTCACGATGTGTTAATTTAAACCATGCACGTGCAAAAGCATCTGCAAACTCTTCCGGGTTTTTATGAAACCGTTTTGAAATCGGGGCAAGAACAGGATCCATTCTTAATGCAAGATCCGCCGTTGTCATAATAGGAGGTTGCTTTTTTGTGGAATCATGTGCATTGGGTACTAAAGCAGCGGGATCTGTCGGGACCCATTGATATGCACCGGCAGGGCTTTTAACAAGGTTCCAGTCATATTTAAATAAAGTATCAAAATATCCCATGTCCCATTTTGTGGGCTCCGGTGTCCAGGGTCCTTCTATTCCACTGGTAATAGTGTCATCACCCATACCCATTCCAAAACTGCTTATCCAGCCAAGACCTTGTTCCTCAAGTCCCGCTGCTTCAGGTTCAGGGCCGACAAATTTTGCATCACCGGCGCCATGACATTTCCCGAAAGTGTGTCCACCGGCAACAAGCGCGACAGTTTCTTCATCATTCATACCCATACGGGCAAATGTCTCTCTAATATCCTTGCCCGAGGCTACGGCGTCAGGGTTTCCGTTCGGTCCTTCCGGATTAACATAAATCAGACCCATCTGCACAGCTGCCAGAGGATTATCAAGTTTACGATCTCCACTGTACCGGTTATCACCAAGCCACGTATCTTCATCACCCCAGTAAATATCCTCTTCCGGTTCCCAGATATCCACACGACCTCCGCCAAAACCAAAGGTTTTAAATCCCATGGACTCAAGGGCACAATTTCCTGCAAGTATCATAAGATCCGCCCATGAAATTTTATCGCCGTATTTTTTCTTTATAGGCCAGAGCAATCGCCGCGCTTTATCAAGGTTCGCATTATCCGGCCAGCTGTTAAGCGGAGCAAGACGTTGATTCCCTGTATTTGCACCACCGCGGCCGTCACCTATACGATATGTACCCGCGCTGTGCCACGCCATTCGTATAAAAAGACCGCCATAATGTCCATAATCTGCCGGCCACCAATCCTGGGAGTCTGTCATAAGTCTGTAGAGGTCATTTTTTAATGCTTTAAAATCAAGCTTCTTGAATTCATTCTTATAATTAAAATCTGTATCCATTGGATTCGAAACTTTTGTATGTTGATGTAAAATATTGATATGTAGTTGTTTCGGCCACCAATCACGGTTTTTTCTTCCCTGATGAGCGGACGTTTTCCTGGTTGCCCCTGTTACAGGACATTTTTTTTCTTCACTCATTTTTTTCCTCCTGTAAATATTTATTCATTTCCTTATAAAGTATCACCTCCAAAAGAAGTGATAGAAAAAGCCGGGTTCTAAATACCAACTCCTATCCTTTATTACTAGTACATTTTTCACATGTACCAAAAAACTGTATTGTATGACCTGAGATAATATTTTTGGTTTCTTTTTGCGCCAATTTTGTAATAGTATCCTGTACTGGTAATGAAAAATCAGTAATTGCATTACATTTTTTACAAATAAAATGATAATGAGGGACTATGACAGCATCATAATGAACAATTCCATCCCCAAAATCCTGGGTTATAATGAGCCCCTCTTCTATAAGGATATTGATATTCCTGTAAACATTCCCCATGCTCATCGATGAAAACTCTTTCCTCAGCTGGTCATAAATCCACTGGGCAGTAGGATGTCTGTAATTGCTCTTTATCAGCTCATAGATTCTGTTTCTTTGTTTACTGTTTCGTCTCATTACTTTCATATTAATAATCGTTCTTAATACTAATAATAAAAATCAATTGTGTCAATATTAAAATAATGTTTTTTAACACATCAACTTAATAAAAATGAGTCTCTGATCTTCCCGGGAGGGAGGCTGTACCGCAGTTTCTTCATATACTTTTTTGCTTTACTCCCGGTTTTTAATGTTATATAATGGTTTCTATGTAAAATATAAAAGCATACATGAGGCATCCAACTAACATTGGAAAGCTGATGTCTGTAGGAATTGTCTTTTGATCAGGATTTTTCGAATTCAAAATCACTATGTCAGGGGAGAATAGAAATGAAAAAGAAATATACTTTATTAGTATTAATTTTGTTAATCCTCTATTCGGGTGGCGGTCTTTACAGTCAGGCATTAGGGGATGTGAATAACGATTCCGGCATCGATATTGTAGACGGGCTTTTAATCGCTCAATATTATGTCGGGTTACATCCGGTAAATTTTAATCCTGATGCGGCAGATGTTGATGCCAATTCGTCTATAGATATAGTCGATGCCCTGCTTATCGCCCAATATTATGTGGGACTTATAACCGAATTCCCCGGTCAAACACAGACAGCTCTCCCCACAGCACCCCCGCTTGATACACCGGCGCCTACCTCTGTTCCGACAACCCCGCCGACAGGGAATACTATAGTTGTCAATGGAGATTTTGAGACCGGAAATCTTTCCCCATGGGGTGCCTGGAACAATGCCCGGATTGCGGACTGGAAGTCTTACAGCGGATCATATAGCGGTGCTGTCGGATCAGCTCCTGCCTCACTTGAGCAGACTATTACAATTGAACCCAATTCACTCTACGAATTGGGGGGATATCTCCTGGTTGATACTAATGGTGAAGAAGTAAACCTTGGAGTAAAAAATTATGGGGGTAATGAATTATCCCGGGTTGTCACACAGAATAGCTTTACATACCGGAGTCTCCGGTTTACAACTAACGATTACAGTACCACCGCCACAATCTACATTTACAAATCCTCGGGATCCGGCTGGGGATATGGAGATGACATCCGTGTAACGAAAATCGGAAGTGTCGGCAGCGGACCGCAACCCCCTGCAATACCGGGGAACTGGCAGCTTGTCTTTCAGGATGAGTTTGATGGAAATCAGCTGGATACTTCCAAATGGAGTACCGATTACCCCTGGGGACATACTCATAATCACCGGGCCTATACCGATCCGGCAAATGTGAGAGTGGAAAACGGACTACTCAGGATTATGGCGGAAAATAGACGACATCCGGATGCCCCTGATGGCATCCGGCGGGATGACTTCGGCTGGCTTTCTCTGGATTATACCTCCGGATGTGTGACGACCTCCGGGAAATTCCATACAGATCACGGATATATGGAAGCCCGGTTAAAATTACCCCCGACTAAAGGGTTCTGGCCTGCTTTCTGGACTCTTGGAGACGGCTGGCCTCCGGAGATCGATATTTTGGAATTCCTTTCTTCCGTACAAACGAGGTTTTATACCAATTATCACTGGAGCATACCCCAATCCGGGTCGCATTTTGTGGAACATAATGGGGTTGATCTGACGAATAATTTTCATGTTTTTGCCGTTGAGTGGGATTCAAGTCATATGACATGGTATTTTGACGGAAGTGAGATCGCCCGTTATACCGGCAGTAATTGCTCCCAGGCAGTGAATCAATATATCCTTCTTAACCTGGCGGTGGGGGGATGGGAAGCAGACCCGGATAGTACGACTTCATGGCCGGGGGTGTATGAGTGTGATTGGGTGCGGGTCTGGCAAAAATAGGATAGACCTTCATTTTTCTAACAGGAGATCACAATTCTGCATTAATGTTGTTTTATATTGGATTAATGTACTACTATCTTCTATTTTAAAGTCGTACTCACATATAAATTTGTACTCATTCGTGAATGCCGCATCATTCCAGTTATAATATTCCGACCAGGGGGTATAGTGGGCATAATGCTCCAATTCCTGATTATTATCCGGTTGTCCGGATGCCCAATCGGAAAAAGTAAGTAGTTCACCATTAATCCATCTCCATACAGCTTCATTCTTTTCATCTGTGAGGCCGAACCAGGTAAGCTCATCAATTATTTTTTTTATAAAATTGTTCTCTTCCATAGTTTCAAGAATAAGTAAATGTCCTCCGGAATTTTCACATGCAGCCTTTGCTGTTTTCCAGTTTGTTTTTACATCACACACAATATAGGTGTGACCAACATATTGATAACACCCTTGTATATCGAAGAGGAGCGGAACACGATGAGTTGCCTTTAATTCTAAAAGTGTATTCAGAATAATCGTTCTTTTTTCCTGCAATTCCGTGAGATCCCTTATTTTTCTTTCTATTTCGCATATAAAATAAAATTCATTTCTTCTGTTCGTGTCATTCCATAAAAAGTTTTTCTGTGCATTATAATGAGCATAGTTTTCGGTCCCCCCGTTATTCGGCTCACCTTCCGCCCAATCGGACCACATCAATAATCTATTGTCCACCCATCTCCAGAAACCTTCATTCTCCACATCCGTCAGCCCGAGCCAGGTGTTTGCATCAATAATCTTTTTTATGAAATCATTTTCCTTTTCATTATTCGAAATAAGGAGATGACCTTCTGCCGCCTCGCACGCCGATTTGGCGTCATACCAGTTTGTTTTGTGTTTAATATAAAAATACGTATGATTATTATAGAGATAACAATCATCAATGCCGTTTATTTTTTTAAACCCTCTGCTCACGGAGCATGAGGAAAGAATGATAAGGATTGATATGACGAAGAATATAAAGAGTTCCGGATTTATTTTTTTTCTCATCATTTTCCCTCTGTTGTTATTTTCTTTCGTTAAGCTTCAATTTGCCCGGTAGAACATGCTTATCCCATATCAAATGTTGCCCACCCATTTCTATTTAATTCTTCTTCGACAAATCTGAATTCTTTATAATATCTCATTTTCCAATATTTATTAAATAACTCAATAATTCTTTTCCTGGTAATAATTTCAAATCTTATAATCGGATCAGTAAAGAATTCATAATATGGATTATTATCAAACCAATCTCTTCTTCCGACATATTTGCTCTGTTCTTCTGTCATTGCTTCTATCGGGTTGCCTTCCCAATCGATAAAATTATCTGAAGTATTTACATGACTCACCCAATTACTTCTGCATGTGAATAGATTAATTATAGTCTTTTGCTTTTCTGTATTTAGATAAATTATGCTGTCAGGATTAACTTTGATTATATCTGAAATTTTAAATATTTCCATGCTCTTTCTATTATATGTAAAGTAGTTAAAAAGTCAAACTCACGTAATAACCATCACACAATTGTTCTAAATACTATCATTAATACAGTCTCCGCTTTTTATCTCTTCGATTAATTCATTTACAAATCTGGCAGCGGGAGCTCCGTCGATAATATTCAATGGCAAAGATACATCAATTTCCGTGAAAAAATGTATCGTATTTTTTTGTCTCGTGATTGCAGCGGATGCCCTCACCATTTTCCGGAGAAAGTTTAATTTATTTATTCGGTATGATGATTTATCTTTCATGATGTTATAATTTTTTTGTATCAAAATATATCAAATCCGTCAAGAAGTATGTATTCATCCTTGTGATGCGAACCATGAAAGTAAAAATCCCGGGAAATAGAAATAAATTATGGGAAAAACAAGGTTCGATGTCACATGAAACCATATCTGTTAACGACGACCTCTTTCTCCCCAATCTGTTATTATGTCATATGTTTTTTTCCGGGAGTAAACATGGGAATCATCCAATGAAACCATTTCCCCTTTGTGCGGCCGGGAAAATAATTATGAGACGAAGAATGTATACCAAAGGAATCATCTGCTTCGATATTTTGTCCTGCTGTCCTTCAGCAACAACAAAACAGACAGCCATCCGGAATAGAAAAGCCGTAAGGAATAGTTTTTTAAGAGAATTCATTTTTCGCTCCTCAATTAATTGCTGCATAACGCCTTGTCATTTAAAATTATTGAAATAAAATAAATTTTTACCTATACTTTTAGCCAATGCTATTTCAAATTTTTATTTTTTTCTTAAGCAATCTATTTGCTGCTCTTATAAATTATCTAAGTTTATTAGATAATGACGCAAATTTGGTAAGTTTTCAGCAAACACGGGATATAGTCTGGGGTATAGAGATATACCTTGCCATTGTCGTTGGTCTGGTTGTGTCGTCTCTTCGCTTTCGAATTATCCGCTCTGAATCAAATAGAAGTTTACACAAATATGAAAAAATATTTCTCTTTTTACTCATTTTTTTAGCTTTTGGAACCTTTGTCTATATGGCTGGTATTGCAAATATGATGTTATTCGATAGACCTTTAAAAGAGTTAGCAGACACACTTGCTGCCATTGTTTCAATAATCGCCTTTTGGATGGTGTTTGTGGAAAACTATTTTATGCAAAAGGGTTCAAAAACAAAATTCACAAAAATGCAGAAAGCAATTATCAATATTCTTACCATGTTCTATGTAAGTTCAGGTATAGGTGCCTGTTGGAATGCTCTCATGTTTAATATTTTTAAGGAGATTAATACACCTCTTGACAGCTTAGCTATTATATTCCTTTGTTTGATGATTTTACTTCCCTTTCAAAGGCATTTCTGGCTTGAAGTAATGCTGGGCAGTAAATCTATAAAGGACAATGTTCTTGTGATAGCAGCATTAATAATAACTGTTATCTTAGCCGTACTCCCTGTACATATCGTTAATTTGCTTTAATTGTATCTATTAATCTGATTAAGGTCGTTTTCTCCATGAGCTCCGCGACCTCTGTGAGAGACCTATTTTAGCAATAATTACAGAACGAAATGCAAGCAGCTGCAGGATAAAAAGCTTCACTGTTGTTTTTCTTCTATAAGCAGTGCTTGAGTTATAACATCCTGGGCTTTATAAAAAAGAGGTGACAATGCGGACATATTATTCCCGAGATTATTCTCTTTTTCAGCATAGGAATAAATCCCGGTAAAAGTCAATAAATAAAAAATTGTTTCATCTTTTTTCGGTAATGGATATTCATCAACTTTTTTAAATTTATTGAAATAATGATTGGATTCGTTAATTAATAACAATCCTTTTTCTCTTGCTTCCTGATGTTCTCCGATTCCAATCATACCACCACCATTTGAGAACAAAAGACTTATTGAGCCTTCTGCAAAGCAACGTAAACTATAAATGCCCTCTTCATATCCGGTTTCCATGATGACAGCATAAACTTGATTTTCAGATTTCTTCGCGATACCTATATCAGTCGGATTTATACTAAAAGTCATATCCCGCATATCTTTAAAAATAGGCTTGATATCATAGATAGTCTCATTTTTTGAACAACTAAAAAGTGTGCAAAATATTGATAAGGTTGTTATTATTATTTTCTTTTTAATCATTACTTGTTTCCTTTGCGAATTTTATAACCTTGTATTATATACAATCCCATAAAAATCAAAATTCATTATACAATATTTATCTGATTATAACCGATTCTCTACTATTTATAACAACAGATTGCATAAAGTTCAATACTCAATTATCTGATTACCTACGTAATAACTATTCCTGGTACTTTCCAATCGATTACCTCTTCCTTTCTTACAAGTGCCTGGACAGGGAATGTCAACTATCTTGACATACAGGGCAATCCCAAAACTCATACAACCGGGATTATGAAAAGATCAAGTGCAAAATATGATAATGGCCAGAGCAATGCCTTGATGACGATAACAGGAAGTTACTGAGCATTGCTACAATATAGTTTTTTCGCCTTCTTCCCGGATAAAATCGATTATTCCTTCTTCTCCATTCGTATGATTTGATAATACATTTATTGTTGTTTTTGTTTGTGGTATATAGTGAGAAATAAATCCGACACCGGCATCTCCTCCGATTACAGCATAGCAATTATTATCGTGATATGTAGCTGTATAGATTCCCATTCCATAACCGTATATTTCACCCAAAGAAGTTTCCTGATGTGTAAATCTTAGTAAATTACCCTCACTTATTATTCTCAAGGAGAATAGACTGTTCCAGAAATTGTCAAGATCATGGGCATTTGTGTACATTCCGCCGTCACTTGCTCCTCGTATAGGTAATTTGTAAATGTTTGAAATAAAACCATCATCCGTTTGTATATATCCCAATGCAGTATTTTCCGGGAGAGCATTAAAGGCAAAAAAGCCGGAAGAATCCATTTTAGCTGAATCCAGAATATTTTCAGCAATAAACTCTCTATATTTTTGTCCGGTAAGTTTTTCAATAATAATTCCAAGAAAAATATATCCGCCATTTGAATATGAGAATCGCTCCCCGGGTGAGAATTTATATTTTTTCGATTCAAATAAAGGATAATAATCGGAAGGATTCTCAAGTTTAAACCATGGAATAGCAACTTCAAAATTATCAAAATCGGTTATCAATTCTTCATCATAGTAATCATAAATTCCCGATGTATGGCATAATAAATTTTTTATAGTGGCCCTGGAATGTATAAACGTTACATCCTTTTCAAGGATTTCATATACCGTTGTCGAATAGTCAAAATATCCTTGTTCAATCATTTTAATTATTCCTAAAGCGGTAAATGTTTTCGTTCCCGATGCAATCCCGAAAAGAGTATCGGAATTATTCAGGAGTTTATTCGGTAAATCTCTCAATCCGAATGCTTTCGATATAACCTGTTTGCCACTCCTGTTTATAGTCACCACACCGGAAAATTTTTTTATCTCACAAAACCTTTCTAGTTTAACATTAAAATCCATTTTTAGACCAGCTCCGTGGTTTGCTTAAACATTTCTTATAACGTTTGACGTATTTCCATTTTTTTTATTTTTATCAGCGATCTGCCGGTTTCCTCTATAACGTTACATTTCACAGTATCCTCAAAAACATTAATTAAATTATCGGTAATTTCTACTTTACCGCTAACCATACAAAGATCACCGGCCGCATGTTTCTCACGATTACTTTCCTCGATC
>JAFGRV010000415.1 GCA_016934975.1 Spirochaetales bacterium
ATTATACGAAAACGCAAGTAGATACCCTGTTAGCAGAAAACAGGACTGCGGTAAGGTCTGACTGGATAAGTGTAGAGGAGACAGGGACTTATCACACTGAACCTTTTATTATGCCAAGAGCAGGAATAATAAAAAATATTTATATATATACTGCTGAAATATCATTCTCCGGTAGCGTGACATTAACATTTACTATTAATGATGTTGATACCGCACTCACTTTCCCGGTTACGACAGGATCTGCATCAATTTCATATTCTCAGGATGGCACTTTAGTATTAGCTGCCGGAGATTTATGCGGTATTCATATTGATCAAAATGTCGATTCCGGATATAAGGAAATATTTATATCCTTCGAATATTAATTGAGATGTTCCGGACCTTCCTTTGAATACATAAGGACAACCTGAATTGATTATGGTTTTTATTTATTGTACTATTAACTATAATCTGAATTTAAGGTTGTAAAAATATGATATAGATACAATGGGAATTATCACGAATAATGACAATTCCCATTGTGTATTGATTCAATAGTCTGAAAATAATGAGTATACTTTATAATTCCACATTAAAATTATTTATTATTACGCTGTTCGCTGCCATCTCGTTTTCCTGCTTAAGAAACCATCCTGACTTTAGCAAAGTAAATGTTTCTCATTCCTCCGTGGACTCAAACCTGCAGGAGGAATATCAGCATATCCGCAAAGAGGATCAAGTAAATTTTTACTGTAATAAGGAGGCGAATGATCTCACGGAACTCGTTGTGAGAGAGACCTTCCAAAAGTGGGGTGAGGTTACACATTTTCATTTTACCTATAAAGGACGAAACAGGGCGGGGCTTAGAAAAGACGGGAAAAATACAGTCTCTTTTCTGCTGAAATGGCCGGAGTGCCTTCCGATAAATAAAGTAGCATGGTGTCATAATTGGTATGACCCGGAAGGGAATATTATCGAGAGTGATATTATCTTTAATATGTCAATTACAGTCTTTACAACGCTGCGAACAAACAAACCGAATGCCTATTATATTGAAGGTGTATTGTCACATGAAATTGGACATATGCTCGGTTTACCGCATATTCAAAGCGAGAATAGTCTCATGAAACCTAAATCCGATAAGCAGGAATCCTATTTTAAGGGACAAATAGATAATGAAACCCTGACGGAATATAACCGCATGTATAATAGTAAGGAATAATTCCCACATTTTTTCCAAATTCACTTGCTTCCTGAAAACATTCATGCTATATTATGAGTGAGTACTCACTCATTTTAATAAAAGGAGCAGCCATGGAAGAGTTTGATTATTCACAACTTGGGCTTTCGGATAAAGAAGAACGTATTTTTAAGGCTTCCATAGAAATATTCTCAAAAAAAGGATTCGACGGGGCCACGACCTATGAAATAGCCCGGCACGCCGGAGTGGCAGAGGGCACCATTTTTAAATACTTTAAGACCAAAAAAGGTCTTATGAAAACCATGACCATTAAAATGATCGGTATGTTCAGCGGGAAAATGATTTTAAGTTCCGTGGAAAAGATACTGGCAAACCCGGAAGACAAGAACTTACGGCAGCTTTTAAAGGAGTTGCTCTTTGACAGGATCAAACTTGTGGATTCCCTCTTCCCCGCGGCAAAAATTCTTCTTGTGGAAACCATTTTGCACGAAGATGTCCGGGAGGCTGTGTATACTCATATTGTGAAAGAAGGAATTGCACTGTTCGCGAAATTCCAAAAAACCATGATCGCAAAGAAAGTTATCCGGGAGGATCTTTCCCCCGAGACGATATTCAGGTCCATATTCGGCAATATTGCCATGATTATTGCCCAGAGAAAATTGTTTCCGGAAACGATCCGGTTTACAAATTTGGAGACGGAAGTCGAGACCATCATCGATATCATTTGCAGGGGGATTGAACCAGAATGATGAGGAATAAAAAATTACCGGCAGAGTCGTTTACAGAACAAAGATTTCATGTGTGGGAAAAGGAGTGTATCATGAAAGGAAAAAAAACAGGAAACATCATCTCTTGTATCAGTCTTATCATTATCATCATGACATCCGCTTGTTCCGGGGATAATCACCGTATCAGCGCGTCCGGAACCATCGAAGCAACATCAGTCATGCTTTCATCAAAAGGAGGGGGAGTGATTACGGATGTTTATGCTGATGAGGGGGCGATCGTCAAAAAGGGTGACATTCTTGCGGAAATTGACCACATCATTCTTGATCTCCAGCTCAGGCAGGCGAAGGTGGGGGTTGATCTTGCAAAACTCGATCTGACGCTTCTCACAAAAGGCGCCCGTATCGAAGACATCAAACAGGCCGAAGAGGCACTTATCTCGGCAAAGACGAATCTGGAACAGGCGACTGAAGATTATAACCGGATGAATAATCTCTTTGCCAAAGGAAGTGTCACGCAAAAACAAAAGGATGATGCAGCGGCGAGGCTTACTCTTGCACAGGCCCAGTATAATACGACTGATCAGGCACTTAAAAAGCTTAAAAATCTGGCCAGGCCGGAAGATCTGGACAAGGCCAAACTCCGGATCGAACAGATGCAGTTACAGGTGAAAATCCTTGAAGAGCAGATCCGTGATGCGACAATTGTCGCACCCATTGCCGGAGTCATCAGCCATAAATTGATTGAAACAGGCGAGCTTGTTACCCCGGGAAGAGCACTTTTCTCCCTTCTTGAGACGGAAAAACTCTCTATTATGATTTATATCACCGAACCGGAAATGGGAAAAGTGAGACTGAATCAGAAAGCAGGTATTTTTATCGATAGTTTTCCGGAGAGAGAATTCAGGGGTTCCGTCACCTATATTTCCCCGGAAGCTGAGTTTACCCCGAAAAATATCCAGACCAAAGAAGATAGAGTGAAGCTTGTTTACGGTGTGAAGATTTCTATTCAGAGTCCGGAAGGTATCCTGAAACCGGGCATGCCCGCGGACGCGATTCTCTATCTAAACTGACAATATAAAACATTGTGAGTTTTTCCACCAGGACGTAAAGGAATATAGTGTGAGTATGAATGCCATAGAAATAAAAGATCTCACGAAAACCTACGGAACGATCACAGCCCTTGATCACATCAACCTTACCATATCCCGGGGATCGATGTTTACAATTGTCGGACCCGATGGTGCGGGAAAAACAACCCTCCTTCAAATACTCACGGGGATTGTAAAACCCGATGATGGAATCATTCATGTTCTCGGAAAAAATGTAAAAACCGAGATGAATCAGATAAAACCGGATATCGGCTACCTTACTCAAGGGTTTTCTCTTTATCAGGATTTAACCATCGATGAGAACATCGAGTTTTTTGCGGAGATTCATCAGGTGAGGGATTACAAAGAAAAACGGGACGAACTTCTCGATTTTATGCGGCTTAAATCGTTTCGGAATCGAATGTCCGGCAAGCTCTCCGGGGGGATGAAACAAAAACTGGCCCTTGCCTGCACACTCATTTACAGACCGAAAATTATTTTTCTCGATGAACCGACTACCGGGGTGGATCCGGTCTCCAGACGGGATTTCTGGATGATTCTTGCGCGCCTTATAAGAGACAACATTACAATTGTCATGACCACACCATACATGGATGAAGCGGAACGGGCGGACACCATCGCTCTCTTAAATAAAGGGCGGCTCCTCCTCTCAAATACTCCGGAAAATGTGAAGCAGAGTTTACACCGCAGTGTTTTTCACATTACCACCGATTCTATTCAGGAAACATCCCTGGCTTTACAGAAAATACCAACTATCGTGTCCATTCAGCTTTTCGGAGACAGAATTGATATAATGATGAACAATATAGATACATCCGGTACGGATGTAGAGAAATTACTTCATGAACACGGGATTACAATCACCGGGGTGCGAAAGGTTTCACCGACCCTGGAGAATGTATTTATACACCTGCTCGGCAAGGAGGGCACAAACCCATGAAACTGAAAAACAATCTGATAATGATATGTATTGCATTTGTCTGTGCAGTGGCATCTTATTGTGTGGATAACGAATCAAAAACTCCCGAAGTCCCGGTAAATCTCGATGATTGTATAGAATTGGGGTTGATGGATTCAAGTATCCTCCGTTCCGCGTTTCTTGATTCCCGGTCCGCGGAAGCACTGCTGGCCGAGATGAGGATGCAGTATGTTCCCTCGATAATTGTCTCCGGGGGCTATACCCGTTTAAGCGAGACAGATCCAGCGGAAATTACACTCCCTGCACCACTTAATTCTACCGTGACCCTCTCCCCGTCTATCACCGATAATTTCCTCATTAATGTGGCATTACAACAGCCTCTTTTTACCGGTTTTCGTATATCTTCGGGCATTAAACAAGC
>JAFGRV010000416.1 GCA_016934975.1 Spirochaetales bacterium
AATCTTCTTTCCGAGATTATCAGGGACACAAAAACACCTCTGGAGTTCGATAAATCGGATTTTATCGACATTACTTCCCTGATATTAAAACTTCAAAACCCGGAAATCCCCGTATCCGATTATATGTACGAGAATCTGCCGAAGAATATCATATCCTTTATAAAATCCTTTACCGGTGAAGAAGCCCTGATATCCAGAGATGTCTCCGGTTCACTGGCCGGGGTCTTTAATAAACTTTTACGGGATCCAAACCTGTATGAACAGGAACGTTTTGAGAATATTGATCTCATAGAACACGCGCAGACCTTAATCGATAAAAAAGAACTCTCCGAAGAGGAATTAATGACCTTGAACCGGATTCTTTTAGAGTCTGCCTTCCCCCAGGAAATCAAGAAAAGCGCTGTAAAAAAGGGAAGATCCGCCCTTTCTTCCGAGATGCTCAATGTTGCCATAGAAAAAATGTATGACAGAGATAAAGGGACCGGAAAGATTCGAACGGATGCCAATGGTGTTCCGATTAATCAGTTTGGGGTTGAATTAAAAGATATCGTCATACGGCAAATCCGCTATTCCGATGACCTTAAGGCGAGTGTGTATCAAAGGATGATCAAGGAACGTAACCAGATAGCAGAAGGTAAACGCGGAGAAGGTGTGGCATTAAAAGAACAAATTCTTGGTGAACTTGATAAAGAAGTAAAAACCCTTGTTTCCGAGGGTAAAATGGAATCGGAAATCATTAAGGGTGAAGCAGATAACTATGTTACCCGGGTGTACGCGGAATCATATCAACAGGATCCGGTATTTTTTAAATTATGGCGGACTCTTGAATCGTACAGAAAAACATTACCGGGATTCAAAAAAACGCTTTCCACCGATTCGGATTACTTTGACTACCTCTATAACTCACGAGGACGCTGAACAATAGAGTAAAGATAAAAAAGCCCGGCGTTTATAGCCGGGCTTTTTTCTTATTTTTGATTTGACAAAACCTGCATTAATTACTATTTTAGTTTTTGCGTTTTCAACGCAGGAGAAGAAGAACCTGAAGGAGCGAAAGACCACCTCCACAGGAGATGATTTTATTTTGATAGTAAAAGACCACCTCCACGGAAGGGGGCTTTCTTTTGATAACAATAAGGACCACCGATGAATCAAGAACAGATTAAAGAAAAACTTCTGGAATTAAAAAGTGACGTACCGGACTTTACCCTCATTTTATCGGGGAAGAAAAGTAAAAAAGTGGATGGTTTAT
Source organism: Spirochaetales bacterium (assembly GCA_016934975.1). GTDB lineage: Bacteria > Spirochaetota > Spirochaetia > SZUA-6 > JAFGRV01 > JAFGRV01. Next base: position 1,253 of record JAFGRV010000416.1, read on the forward strand.
ACCATCCGGATTCCAAAGAAATTATTATACACAATAAAAACCATGATGATGATAATCAGCTCATGTATACGGCAATTCACGAGTTTGCCCATCATGTGCATTTCTCACAATCCCCTATCCCCATTTCAACCCGGGCGCATACAATAGCGTATTGGAATATTTTTCATACCCTTTTATACGACGCGGAAGAATTGGGAATCTATAAGAATATTTTTGTCACAAATGGTGAATTTCTCACCCTGACCCGGAAAATCAAACAGGAATTCCTTACACAGAACGGAAAACTCATGAAAGAGTTCGGCCACTATCTCCTCGAAGCACGGGAATTATGCGAAAAATATAAGGCAAGCTTTTCAGATTATCTGGATAGAATCTTAAAACTCCCCCGGGGAACCGCCCGGCCCCTTATTAAAGTCCACACCCTTAATGTAAATCCCGAGCTTGGGTATGAAAACATGAAAACAATCGCCTCTATTCCCGATCAACAGGAACGTATTGAAGCTGAAAAGGAATTGCTTACCGGTCATAGCCCGGATATGGTAAAAACCAAGTTTAAAAGCAAACAAAGAGAAAACGAACCCATAGAACTCCTGGAAAAGGAAAAAAAGCAGATAAAAACGAGGATTATTAATCTCACGGCAAAACTGGAAATGATCGAGAAGCGGATAGAGAGTCTCTCGGGACATGAGTAAAAAACGTAAATAAAGAGAGAGTCATTATCCTGTTATTCTTTATAAAGAGCGTATAATTTATCCACGGCGTATTGAAACTCTTTATTCAACCCATATTCATAGTTCTTATCTTCCGCGAGGATTACCGAGAGTATATAATCAGCCCCGCTCTCTTCTCCGTCCCTCTTTGGATCTGCTTTACGAATTGATATTTTTTCACATTGCTCCAGTTCAATTTCGGTTCTGAGATCAAGGCTCCCCTGTTTTTCCCGGAAGAGTTCAATAAGCCTTTTTGTTGTTAATCGTAAAATAAGATCCGGAGAATGGGGCCCGGAATCATGATTAAAGCCCCGGAAGGTCGTAACAACCTCTTCATCGTCATATAAATATGACGGAACAGGTTTTTTTCTGTGGGGAGTAATGGATTCATAGATATTTTCGATAATTAAATCGGGATTCCCGCAGGCAGCATGGTCATTGAGAAATAGGGCTTTATTTTCAAGCTTGAATACCCTGCTCTCACCACGGTTATTTTCGATATAAAGGAAAAGGATATCCTCGGTTTCAGGGTAATAATCAAATTCCTGGATTTCATGAAAGGGTATTTTTTCTGTTATTTCCCAGGTTTCTTTTCTTTCATCCGGGGATTTAAATAAAAAAATATTATTCTCCGTGAGCTTAAAGATGCCTTGTTTCACTTTGATCGTCTCAATCACATTCTCATTTTTTTCCAGATAATCCGGCCGTGCACCGGGGTTCATTATCCGGATTTCCCGGATAAATTTCCGGAACTCTTCCTTTATCGGAAAATCAGAATGCAAAAAAGGGAGGGCAAAAACAACGGGATGTTCGATAGCCGTAAGTATCAGTTTTATGCCTCCGGTAACCGGAAAATAATCGAGGGATGTTATTTCATCAACATGAAACTCCTCTTTTATCCTGGAAGAACCGACAAGAGGCATGTCTATAATCTTCACACTTTTTTGATTTGTTAATGCAAGGCACAAATGCTGCATGCCCCTGCTGAGAAGAACCGCGATCACTTCTTCATTTTCAGTTAAATGGGAAGTTATTGCCTTATCCACATCTTTTTTATGTACGACGAATGGCATAAAAACACCTCTTTACTCCTTATTTTTATACTCCCCAATAATTGGTTTTCTTTAACCCGCGGTTTTTTTTATATCCTTCTGATATAAAAAAATAGGAAACCACCACTATCGGGAAATACCGGAAAATCAAATGAGTCCCGGTATAGA
>JAFGRV010000417.1 GCA_016934975.1 Spirochaetales bacterium
ATTATTGTCACACTATTATTATTCCTGGCTGTCCTCTGGATTACTTTTATGACAGGGATCGGGATCTCTTTTCAAACCTGGCAGAAAGACCAGAAAAACGAGATTAAGGAGAACCTTCAAATTATATTAAACGGTTTATCGGACTCTTCATCCTTCCCCGGGAGTATCGAACTTTATAAATCCGTTTATTATCTCTTACCTGAAAAAAGTTACTTTATTATTTTTGATAAAGAAAAACAAATAATCACAGGATTTCAAATGAGTTCGGCCATGAAGATGACTGGGGGAACTGAAACCTGGGCGATAAATTTTTTTCATCAGCACAAGAATGAGATTGATTACATACCGGTAAACCCGGATGATCCGGGAAAAGGTTATTTTGCTTTTGGAGAAACACGGGGCAATTACAGCCGGGGAAATAAAAAGTTCCTCACGTCGTTAACAATTACTATTGTGACAGGGATAATTCTTTTCTTTTTATCTTCTTTTATAATCGCCTTTGTTCTTTCTTTTATCCTTTCCCGCAGAGTTACTATGTTGGTTCATGGCATCGGGGAAATAGCAGCCGGGAATCTGATGTACAAGATAGGTGAAACCGGCTTAAAAGAATTTGTTCAAATCGCGAAGGCCGCGAATGCCCTTGGGATGAAATTAGATAATGAAAAAAACATGAGAAATCAATGGACCCAGGATATAACCCATGATTTGCGTACCCCCCTGACAGCGCTGCGGGCGCAGCTGGAAGGCATACGTGACGGCGTTCTGGATTCCACACCTCTCCGGTACACTCTTCTCCTTACCGAGTTAAGCAGGATCGAGACCCTGGTAAATGACTTTAATGAACTCATCAACCTTGAATCCCCGGAAATGAAAATTCACCCGGAAAAAATAAATATCGAGGATTTTCTACTCCAACTGGAACAGATGTTTGCTTTAAAAGCAACACAAAAAAATATCACTTTTAAACAAACAATTATCCGTGACAATCAGTATAGAACTATAATTTATGGCGACAGGAATTTACTCATGCGGGCTTCGGAAAATCTTATTTCAAATGCAATACAGTATGCGGACAAAAACGGAATCGTTGAGATTAAAATAATTTTTCAAGATTCCCTTTTACTTTTATCAGTCTTTAATACCGGGAAAATTATTCCGAAGCAGGAAATCTCCAGGGTTTTTAATAGATTTTACAGAGGTGAATACGCACGCCGCACAAAAGGGTCCGGTCTTGGGCTTGCTATTACACAACGAATTGTCGAACTCCATCATGGGACTATTCAGATAGAAAGCAGCGAGGGAAAAGGAACAATAATCACCATGGCGTTACCTGACATAAAAAACAACTGAGATGACTTACAAGATCTTCATATAATAAGATTTCAGCAATAAACAAAACTTTTCTGTAATCTTCACACAATCTTCACTCAGTCTCCTGAGAACCTTCACCTTCATGGTGCATATTTAAAATATCAACAGTAAGGAGGTGTTTGATGAAAAACAAAGCGAAAATAAATTATGTTGTGGATATCATCATCGGTGCGGGATTTATTCTTTCTCTGGTTTCCGGGTTGATTCTCTTCTTTACTCCCCGGGGAGGATTTATGGGCGGAAGAAATCTTATGGTGATGCAAGATGTGTTATTTTTTAGCAAATATATGTGGAAAGATATACACACATGGTCGAGCATGGCTATGGCACTGGGGGTGCTTGGTCATTTGATTCTTCATTGGAAGTGGTTTGTCTGTATGACAAAATCATTGTTTAAAATCAAGACAAAAGACAGGATTGCCCTGTCTGACACTGGAGGTGTCATATGAACGGTAAATCTAAAATAAATTACAAGACAATTGTCGTAACCTTAATTCTCTTACTATTTGTCATGGGTTACGGATTTCCCCAGGGGAATAGAAACCAGGATTGGAATAATAAGGGATCCGGAAACAAAGGCAATGGAGTTTATGAGGGATCTGGTTATAATCTTAATGATTATCCCTTAAGCGATCTCTCTAAAACAGAAGAAGATGGTTTAAAACAGATGTATGAGGAAGAAAAACTTGCCAGGGATGTATATTCTACCCTATATGAAAAATGGGGGATACGAATATTCGCTCGTATCGCGGCAAGTGAGGAAACCCACATGAACGCTGTCGGCCGGTTATTGGAACGGTACAACCTTGAACTGCCTGTTGATGAAGCCCTTACTGGTGAATTTAAGAATGAAGAGCTTGCGACCTTGTATACTCAGCTCATTCATAAAGGATCATTAGATATTGTCAGTGCCCTTACGGTAGGTGCGACAATTGAAGACCTTGATATTTTTGACTTACAGCAATTAATAGAAGAAACTGATAATGATGATATCAAGATTGTATATGCGAATCTTCAAAAAGGCTCACGAAATCACATTCGTTCATTTTATTTACAGCTTAAAAAGAATAACAGCACATATACAGCGGTTTATTTAAGTCAGGAATACCTTGATAAAATCCTTTCCGGAAATAATGAGAAAGGAGCAATCACAGACCCGGGTTTTGTTTTCTGATGTATATGAGGAATTCATCCTATTAAAAATCGCAGCTAAAATGCTGCGGTTTTTTTTGTATAAAAATATAATAAACAAAAAAACCATGGAGTTTATAACTTCCGGAAGGGTGAGATAGATTGATAAAATCATCTCACCCTTCCGGTATAGTTTCACTATTAAGCCGGTGGCAGCCGGCTGATAATCCCGACATAAAATTGCGCAATCAGCAAAGCATCAACAATATCTACATTTCCGTCTTCATTCACATCGCCGGTTGTACGAGAAGCGGTAAAGGCCCGGGGTTCAAGGCCGACATAAACCTGGGCAACCAGGAGCGCATCGATAATATCCACTGTTCCGTCCTCGTTCACATCCCCAAGGTCTCCCGGGACTTGTGTCGGTACAATTGTCGTTTGGGGTGGTGATGTCGGAACCGTTGTTTGTATTGGAGTTGCCGTCGGTTCGGGTGTTGGTTGGAGGGTGACTACAGGGGTTGATGCAGGGGGTGATGTTCCGGACGGTCCGGTCCCATCCGGTTCTATACCGAAGATGAGGACACCGCTGTCATACACAGTAATATAAGGAGTTTTCTGTTCCTGGCTGCTTAAGCCCTGGTAGGAATAATCGTTTGCCGGGTCCCATCGGTAAAGGTGACGGTAATATAATAAATATCTCCCGAATAATTTTTAAGGGCGGATACTGTTGTCGGTATTTCACTCCCGTTCTTTTGGATGGTAATATCACCGGTGGAATATCCGGCGGAAAATACTTCGGAAAGATTAAAATAATAATTGAAGGAAAGATTTTTTATAAGGCGTGCGGGCCATGCGGAACGGTTATTCACATTCGCCTTGATCTCCGTATAATCAGTCCCCGAAGAATTGATAAAAGCCTCTACAAAAAATTCATCTTCCCTGACTTCCGGTTCGGGGAAATCGGCGAGGTGCTCTCCCCCTTTCAGTGAATACATTTTCGCCAGACATCCGACAAAGGCCGCATTATAATCACAGGCGACCTCATTCATTGTGAAATCACTTATTGAATCCTGGTACCCGTCGTTTGAATCCGGTCCGCCGACCAGTGCTCCGTAGAGTATATGCCGGTGATATGGAGGGGTTGTTTGCTGGTCACACCACGAACCGTGGGAGGTCCGGTGGTGTGGCCGCCTGGGCGGATTCGTTCCATAACCGCAGACATAGCTCGCGTTTCTCGGATTATTACCCAGTGCATAATCTGTTTGAGATTCGGCGAAACTCCGGTACCTCACTTTTAATGTCTGGTCCGATATCATATCAGCATAAAGAAAGGCGATAAATGCGGTATTATTCGCATAACGGAGACAACCCCATGAGTCAAGCCATGCAAGACCCCCAGGAGTATAATCAACCTTTCCGTCATCACCATATCCCACAGTCCACCAGTCCAGGTGCATCTGCATAAACTCATGATATTCCGGCTTACCAGTGAGCCGGGCGAGAAGAAGCATAGCCCCGTAATGACAATCATCCCATCACTGTGTCCAGGTGAACTCGACCCGGGGGTCATCCTGCCCCTGGCGTGTCAGTTCATCAATATAGGATTCTGCTTTTGTTAAATATGAACTGTCATTGGTGGCGATGTAAAGCCAGAGAGCAGCCCACATCAACTCATCCCAGAACCCGCTCCAGGAGCTGTAAAATCCGCTGGCCGCGGTGTAACTGGAATCATCCCGGACAGAATCGGCGGAAGTAAAAAGACTCACGGCCCTTGAGAGATAACTTGAATCCCCGAGTACGATTGAACCGATGGCAAGGGCTGCCGCCGTTTGTCCCGTCACACATGAAGCATTACAGGTGTAAGATGGTCTGGTCATCTTTTTTTCGATAACTTCGATTGGCCCCCACCATGCGTGGTCCGGTCCGGGATCACCGATCTGGTAGACAAACTGATTTCCCGAACCACATGCCATAAAATAGTCGAGAACAAAACGGAGGTTATTCTCCATATTTGTCATTTCCCCGGAATTATAAAAAGCATCTTTGTATTCGTAGAGGGACCATCCAAGCATTGATGCGGTGAAAGCCATGGGGAGCCCGAACTTCACATGGTCTCCTGCATCATGCCAACCCCCGAGAACGGAATCATTCATACAGGAATCTCCCCGCCACTCACACCTGTTCCAGGATGGTTTTGGTCCGGTAATCTGACATTCGTAAAAATAGATCGCTTTCTGGAGAGCTTCACCATAATTTAATGAAAATCCCGGAATTGACAATAATGTGAGGATACATATAAGTATCCATGTTTTTTTTGCTCTCATGTTTTCGCTCCTTTTTTAATAAAGTATATTTCCCGTACACATACAGTACTCTCCGGCATTTATACTTTTTTGCAGATTGATTGTATCATGGCGATGGAAACCGGGCAATACAATAAATAACTGAGTCGCCTATAGGTTAAGACTATGCATAGATTAAAGAAGGGATTTGGGGTAATGGCCTATATTCGGGTTTTTATGTAATTGAGGTAAATGGGGTTTGATTTATAGATTTTTCTATTGGGAGAGATTTAAAGATTTTATAGGTTTTATATTCGTAATACCCAAAATGGAGAATAGTGAGAATCATAGACAGTTAAAAGTCTATTTTTTCCGGGCAAATGTTGAATTATTGTCCACAATTGTCGCACAAACTCACGGGATGTTAACCGATTCGACTCATCGTCTGCCTTCCATTGTGCAAATATTTCTTTTAATTTCTCCACAACTTTATTTTTATACACATCCACCAACTCCAGGAAAAAAGATAAAATTTCTCTCAACAGCTGAGCAATACTATAAAAGTTTAAATCCTGGTGTAACACTTTAAGCACTCTATACATTTCGTCAGAAAGATATATATGACAGTGTTCCCGCAGGTCATCAGGGTTATTACAGACTGCTTTATATTGACTCAACCTCTGTTTTCCCCATTGTTGTTCCTTTGCAATAACGGGAGTCAATATTTTTAGTATATTCACAATAAGAACAGATACACTTTTACACTCTTTAAAGATAGGGAGACTCTTTAGTTTATTTTTTAAGTCTCTGTTCAAAATAAAATGAAAATCGTGAATATTATTTCTTGACATATCAACCTCCTATATTTTTTTTATTCCTCATTATTAATAACTACGAAAATGTCATGGTGCATTAATTTTTTAGGTATTTTTTAAAAAATTATTGGATGTCACATAGTTAAGGATAGAACAATACCGGAAGAGTGCAATCTGAAAGTTATTAAGACAGTTAAAGTGAAATCATACATCTATGTTATATAAAAATTTCCAGAGGTCTTTCATTAATTATTCCGGCTTATAAGGAGTCATTACAGTCACATCAAAACAATGAACAGATCATATAATTTACACATAGTATCTGTTTTTCTTTAATAGAAGAAGTGCCGGGTCTATGTTCCACCTACCCTTTCCGCCTTTCCATCACCATCTTCACTCCGGTACCTATCACTCCAAGACCGATAAGTCCCATACAGATACCGGCGGTCACCACAATTCCTTCCCGGGGAGGAAACATGGCGTTGGTCCGTTTGATAATAATTCCCCCAAGGGCCCAGATTATCACCAAAGCATAAGCAATATCTTTTCGAGTAAATAATACAAGAAGTGTAATCACAGCTGCTGCGCCTATCATCACAATTGTCCAGATATTTTCCGGGATGCCGAATCCATTCCAACCAATCGTAACAAGGAAGGCGGTAATGTTTGCGATAGTTGCAACAGTAATCCAGCCAAGATAGATGCTAAAGGGAATATCATAGAAAACCTTTTCCATGAGTGAAGACTTACTCTTACCAATATCAAGACGCAGATATATAGATAGTAAACAACCGAGAATGGCGAACATAAAAATGATGGAAAGCCACACAATTCTATAATGCCAAACAAAAATCCAGCATATATTTGCCGCACAACTTAAAATAAAAAAAGGTCCGATAGAATGCAGCGAGGAATCCGGTTTTTGCTCTTTTTTTAAAATGTCCCGTGCCTGATAGATAATAAAACCGAGGAGGAAAAGATAGATGAGTCCCCATATGGCAAAGGTGATTCCGGCGGGAACAAAAAGATTGGGATAAGAATCAGAAAGTGCGCCTGTTGATATTCCCCCGATAGGCAAGGCATTGGCGAGCCCATTTACGACAATTGTCCCTAAAAAAAAGATTATATTTGTTGATTGTAACAGACGTTTCTGAATGTTCATAAAACCTCCTGTTTATTAAAACCTAACCATCCGTTTTGATTTTGTCATTTCCTATCATAGCACAAGTGTCTATAATTTCCAATAATGTCAGGAAATGACGTTATTAATTTCATCGAAAATCACAATGTAATCAATTATCAGGATAAAATGCTATAAAATTTATCTGTAATTATAGAATATAGGATTGATATTCTTATGTCAAAATAAAACACACTTATCTTACTTTACTAAAAAGTTTTTTATATATATTTCTTTCATACTCCTATAGAGATATGGCTTTATCTTTACTTGACAGTCTATATTTTTCATTGTATTTTGCTACAATAAATAGAATAAATCCCTATATCAAATTTTATTAGTGAATTTATCTATAAAATTACTTATTTAATGGAGGACTCAAACGTAATATGAATAATCAAAAAAAAATAATCTTTACAATCTTTCCTATCTTACTGTAACTTTACAAAAAAACCCGCAAAATGTTTACATG
>JAFGRV010000418.1 GCA_016934975.1 Spirochaetales bacterium
TTAGTATCCATTGGAAATAAAAAATATTATTACGGAAAAATTAATTGCTTGTTTTTTAACTTATAAATCCGTTTATTAAAAAATATTTTTTTACTTTAATACTCGTTGTTGTTGTCTTTAATCATGCAAGAAGTATACCAGGTATAGGTGGAAAAGTCAATTACTAATAGTATAAGGAATTAGATCCATGAGGAAAGTTTTCCTGAAGATTTAGGCCTATGCAAAATGCATAAATTATGCATTTTGCATAGGGGTGGTGTAAGCTTAACTGGAAAACAAAGAACCATGAATTTATAAAGAAAGAATGGGTTTTTTACTTTTTCATAGTAACATTATCTGGTATGATGACGCAAGCTGCGTCTGCAACCCAAGTAGTATTTTAAAGAATACTATTACTGTGATTATAATTTTATGGAGAACCTGCGTTTCGCGACATCGATATAAGGAGGAATTATGGAAAAACAACTCCATGTAGAATTAATGAAATATACACCCGTGCCTATTGAAATAATCGCCACGGCAGCAAGACTCTGCTATTCGGCAAGTGATATACATCAACTTTTAGAGAATATGAGCGGAGAAAAAGGCGAGAAGCTGCTTGTAAAGCTTATGGAGATGGGGCATGAGAGTCCCCTCGAACATGCTGTTTTTACTTTTGGCATCGAAGGCATATCCCGTGCTTGTACACATCAGCTTGTAAGACATAGAATCGCAAGTTATTCACAACAAAGTCAGCGGTATGTAGAAGAAAAAGAGTTTGATTATATTATTCCGCCGTCAATAGCCGGAGATAAAGAATTAAAGCAGAAATATATAACAACTATGGAAGAGCTTGGGAATCTGTACAAGGATATGGGATCTAAGATTCCTATAGAGGATGCCCGGTATATTTTACCGAATGGATGCGAGACCAAGATCATTGTGACAATGAATGCCCGAAGCTTAAAGAATTTTTTTATGAGGCGAGTTTGTTTAAGGGCTCAATGGGAAATAAGGAGAATGGCGATAGAAATGCTCCGTTTGTGTAAAGCTGCCTCTCCCCTTCTTTTTAAGAATATGGGGGCTCCATGTACATCTACGAAAATTTGCCCGGAGGGAGCCATGAGCTGTGGTAAATGGAAAGCAATACCCGGAGCAAAAATCATGTATAAAGGGGAGATCTTATCCAAAGAAGAGATTGAAGATAAGGACAAATAAAAAAGTACGACAATTGTTCGTTTAAATTAAATCAAAATTGATGTCAGATACGATATTCTTATCTCCTTTGATAACCGTATATTTTAGAACTCCCTTGTCATCCAGATATTCATATAATTTATCAAAACTTTTAAAAATGGTATATTTCAGTTTTATGCTGTTCTCTATTTTTCTGAATTGATTGTTTATGAACACGACGTCATAGGGATTGTCATTAGTGAGTGATTTTAAGACATAGAGCATCGCCTTTAATGTCCTTATATCTTTGTCACTCTTAATATCATTAAAAAGTTCCTGCTTCTTTTCCTGAATTGCAGAGCCTTTGTATTCTTCTATCAACATAATATTATCACAACAATTCCGGAAGATATCACGTCGTGAATCTTCCTCATTGGTAACCAGCCAGACATTCCTTCCGTATTTCCGTAACATATCCATAATAACCGAATAATCCGAATCATTGGTCATAAAAACAAATAAAGAGACTTCGGGATTGTTGATGTAAAATTTCTCAAATGCGTCCAGGGAAATAATCAAATCGGCCCTGTTTTTCTTTTTTACGATGTGGGGTGTTTCTCTGATATCAAAATTGAGTTCTTTTAACTGATCTCTGTATTTCGTAATCGAATTCGAGTGGCCGCAGGCAATTTTATAGGCAAAGATCGGTTCCTGGTTTGTACTATCATAGCGTAGTTTGATATTGTACATAAGATTTTTCAGTTGAATGTCTTTTTCTATATTTTCAAGATCTATATAAAATGCGATAAACAATTTTTTATTCATTTTTCCTCCGGATTAATTATTAGTGATAAAATGCAGTTTGTTACCTGATTAGTGAGTGGAACATGTCAGACAGAAAACGAAAAAAATCACGAAAATAAATTTTAATAGCGTGAAACAGCGCCCCCCAGGCTGCATATTCAAAAACCGCCTTAAATGATTCTTCCCTGCTTATTTCTTTGGATTGCTTTCTTTTTTTTAGCATACTTAACATAAGTATATCATATCGAGGTATGAGTTGTCAATGAGTTATGATGTGGGAGTTTAATTTCCAATCAGATTTTTAAAATTCGCAGTTATTATGAGTAATATGAGAGGGTTAATTTCTTTTACACATGTTTCCGCAATGCATTGCGATATCGCAATGCATGCTAATTCTTTATAATATTAATAGTTATGTCTTTCTATTGTTTTGTAAACGAAGATATCGCGTTTTTGCAATGCAAAATCTTCCTTTAATTTTTGAATTTATTTTTGTTAATTCTCTATTTAATAAGAAGTTATAATTACTTTTAAACTATGGCACACCTTTTGCTGCTATGGATACCGGGAATGAAGTTGATTTTAATAGTATTCGTGGTCTTCTGTATGATGCAAATCGGGTTGTTTTCGAAGTTATGAAACTGCCTCGATTCCCGGAGGAATCATAGACTCACGGGTTTATTCATTCCCGAATATGTTGTTAACATATTTTTAATAATTAGATTATTCTATATTTCAAAGGAGTATTGATAAAACGTTGTTTTATCTTTCGATCTTATTTTAAAGGAGTATTGATAAAACGTTGTTTTATCTTCCGATCTTATTTTAAAAGGAGTAAAAAATGAATTATCTAAAAATTGTTTTCTTTATAATTGGAATTTCATGTGTTGTCATCACTCCTGCTTTCTCTCAGACAGTTCATGAGGATTACTGTAATGCTTTTTTTTATCCCCATGAACTAACGTCAGATGATGTATTGCAGGATGGTCCATCCGGTCCGGGTTTAAAGATTTCCGGAAAAACCGCGCTTATCTGGGTGGACCTTGAACCTGAAATGGATTTCTGCCACCCCAGTTATTACATCCTCATCTCTCAGGATACGATCAGTATCGAAAAAGGCAAAATGTGGCCTGTCCTTAATGGAAAAACAATTCTCATAAATGAAATCCGAAAGTACACTCTCCTCTCGCCACTACGCCTTGATTCGGGGAATGACTATTCCATATCCAGGGAGTGGATCGACGTCCATATTTATCCTCATGAATTGACGTTACGTGACAAACTCATAGACGGGCTGTCGGGAAATCAGGTCAGGGTGTATCCGAATACTCTCCTTCTCTGGGTGGACCTTATGCCTTTCGCGAAATTCGCCCATCCCACGGCATATGTCCTTATTTCAAAACATGGGACAAGAGTTGAAAAGGGGAGTTGGTGGCCTGTATTGAATGGAAAACAGATTTGCTATGGAGAGCAGAATCAAACAGGAGTTATCTCACCCTTCAAAGTATTTCGACTTCTTCTGGATAGTGAAGATGTCGAATAAAAATAAATTTTTAAAGATGAAAGGAAAAAGTAAATGAATAAAAAAGTTTTTTATACCGCAATGATTTTTTTGCTATTATGTGTTTCCGTTTTAAGGATTTTCGCGAATCCAATACCTGTTCCGACACTTTTAATGCCGGAAGAATGGATTTCCGTGAGTATCAATGAAAAATCGGATATTCTTCCTGTAAATGACAATACCCTCGAAGCAGCTGTCTATGGATTATATCCGATGAAAAATCTGGAATATGAAAAAGTGCATATTCTGGACCCGGTACCGCCGAAATCGTACGGCATCAGCATCGCGTTAGACGGGAGACCTCTGAAATGGACATGGAGTGACAAGGTTTATAAGACCGTTCTCCCTGAATGGCAGTATATACCGCAGCTTGAATGGACAATTGCCCCGGTTCCGGAAAAGTTCAACCTCACTGCAAAATATAAACACAGCCTTACAAACAGGGAAGATGAAATTGTCTTTTTATATCCCATGGGTTGCTGGAAAGGGCAGCCGATTTACTCCCCAAAGATGACAGCCCACATGAAGACACGATTGCCGGGAAGATACCTCCCCAAAGGAGTTTTCCTGGATAATGATCCCGCGCCCTTTTCACTCTCCCAAAGTCCCGATATGGAATCCCCTGTCCTGAGCTGGCTGGTAAGCGGTGACTATCAGAGTAAACCCTATCAGGCCCTGGACCGGGATTACATTCTTACGATTATGGATCGCTGGGCGGATCCCCGCGCATGGTTCTCTCAACCCCCTGACATGGCAGATGGTTTTGCCCTGCCTTCCATGGATACGATAAATACTCCCGCCCCGGCAGATGACTTCATCCTTCCGAAGATTTCCTTTTCACGGGAAAACCTGGGGAAGCTGCAATTTTGGGGTACTTTTCCCGGATGGTTGACATATATAGCCGATATAAACAATGTCGATGTCTGCCTGCCGCAGCCGGAATACATCCGCGTATGCATTTATGATACCGGACTCTCTACCTCAAATGATAAACCACGCCCCGGGAAACTGGTCTATGAATACAAGACAAGAAATTTTAACCAGAAATACTTTGGTCCGGTGGTAAAAGAAAACACTCTCTCGGTTGATTCTGTGGATCCGGGATGGACGTATAATCATATTTTCTCTTACAACATTTCTTTCCCCAGACCTTTTGTTCCCGAACCGGGGAAACGCTACTGGATAAGCATAAGTTCCGGTCCGGTAGCTCAAAATTTGGTCTGGTCATGGGTGACTTCCCCAGTGCCCGATTTGATTCCGGGTGTGTATTTACAGAACAATACGTCCATAGATAATGATCCTGCACTATCAAAATGTTTTAATCTTTCCTTTATTCTTTCCACGGCTCCTGCTATTTCCACAGATGACGATATATCAACCACCCTCTCCGATTCAAAAGAGATTGATGATGTTCAGGTTGATGCAGTCTCATATCAAATTATCGAAGGAAGCACAATAACCGCCCTCTATCCTTTTGATATAGGACCGGTAAGACAATATCCCATCAAAGGTTCCTTTCTCCTTAACCCGGCACTCTCATCTACTTCCGGCTCCAAAGTCTTTAAAATTAATAATCTCAATTTTAAACCATTACATGGTGATGAACACTTAGCCGGTAAAAATGGAACCGGCACTTATCTCCTGGATGAATATTCCACGGATCCGGGACAGCAGCGCATGAAATTATCACTTTCTATCGGAGGAAACTTGTCCCGGAATTTTGATTCGGGATTAGTGGTGATTCCGGAAACTATCGATTTCCCCTGGATTGATATTATTATAAAAAATGTTGATGACAGTATCTCCGTCAATTCCCCCCGCTATATCATTCATCTCGTTGCAGTTCCTATTCCCCAGTTGACATTTTCTACAAATTATTCTTTTACCTCAGGAACCCTTGGGAGGCAAGTGAATGACGGGGACCTTCTTTCTTCTTCAGGGAGGATTTTAATAAATCATTCCGATCTTATTTCGGGATTTCACCTTTATCCCACATTTGCCGAACAAAAGGTCGGTCTTGATGCTCTTATGGGACCATTTAATTATTATCCTTCACCGGATGGAACAACTGTCAAACCCTATGTCCTTTTTTCGACGGATATTGACATCCTGGCAGAGGAAGATCCGGGGCAGGGAGATATTCTCAATAACTTTGGGCGTGTTGTAAAACGCAATATCGATCTCATATCTCCTTTTAGTCCCATGCCGCCTATCCCGGATATGGGTCTTGATGCATTAGCTATTGCTCAATCGAATGCACAATTATCGGAGGATGATATCCTCCCGGACAAAAGATTTATTGTTTTTTCTGTGGAAAAGGGATTCTTCTCCGAAAGACTTGGTGTGACCATTACACCGGGAGATCTCCTTACGTCGTATGGTACCATATACAGAACCAATAAAGAATTGTTCCGTAATTTTAATCCTGTGTCCGTATCAACAGACCGGGGCATTGATATTGATGCAGTCTATATTCTTCCCACCGGGGAAATTTGGTTTTCTACGGCAACCGGTTTTATCGATAAAAACCTGGGAAGTGTCGGTCATGGTGATCTTTTAAGTGAAAATGGAAAAAGAGTAGTCCGTAACCTTGAAATTGTCGCACCCTTTAGTCCCCTGGAAGACCTGGCGGATTTTGGCCTGGATTGCATTTCCGTACTTCAATAATAAAAAAATTGTCTTCTCATTATATCCGATTAAACCGGGTCCATCCCGGTTTAATCGGACTGTTTTCCCCTGGTTTATAATAAGAATTCAAAATAAGAAAGCCAGTCACTATTGAGCTTCCACTTTCAATTCTTTTTTTATTGACAATATTGCGGGATTATGGTATACTGCCTGGAAAGTATTAACCTGTGTCTACTGCAATTACCGACCTTAACACATAAGGAGTTTCAGTTATTTCTTTTTAATATAATGAATTAAAAAGGCACGTAAACAACTCGCAAGTTCCGGATTAAAAATAATAACTTGTGGGCTGATAACATTACGCAGGCTGCGCCCGCAACCCAAATAACTATTCCATAACGAGGTTGCCGTTATGAAAATTCTTGATTTCACGCGAACCTGCGTTTCGCTATTATTCCTGATATTCTTGTAAAAAAACAAGAATATCAGGAATAATAGCATAGAGTGATAGCTAAAAATTTCCATATATTTTCCAATGGCAGTTTTTGGAAGTCACCGTAATTAAAAAAAACGCAAAAAAAGGAGGTTGATAATGAAGAAAACACTTTTGCTTCTCTTTGGTATCATGCTTCTCTTTGGTAGTAACAGTTTTTCTCAAAACACAAGAAGTCTCGGTTATGTTGATGAAGGTGAGGTTAAGAATATATCAATAGGAAAGCAGTATCTTCTCATTATTGGTATCAGCAAGTATCTCAATTGGATTCCTTTAGGTAATCCTGCCAAAGATACACGGGAAATAAAGAATATTCTTACTTCCAAGTATCGTATTGATGAAGTAAGGGAGTTGTATGATGAAAAAGCAACGAAAGCAGAGATTTTAAAAACCTTTAGTGATTTGCAGAAAGAACTCACCATAGAGGATTCTCTTCTCATTTTATATGCCGGACACGGTCAATACGACCAGAATACAAAAACCGGTTATTGGATTCCATATGATGCAGGTACGAATGTGTATGAACAGGACCGTTGGATTCCCAATCATCTGATCCATGGATTTATCTCTCATATGGATGCCATCCATATCTGCCTCATCTCCGACTCCTGTTTTTCCGGGGATATACTTAACATAATGAGAGGTTCCGTGGATGACATTGAAAGTGATTATTTTAAAAGAGCCTATTCACTTGTCTCCAGACAGGTGATTACCTCCGGGGCTTTGGAAATGGTTCCGGATGCATCTTCTTTCTGTCAAATGCTTAAAATTGTTTTAAAAAAGAATTCATCACCGTATCTTGATCCCATGATGATTTTTAATGAGATCCGTTTAGGTGTTACGGAAACAACACCACTTTTCGGGAGTTTAAAAGGTTCGGGACATCAGGAAGGTGCCAGCTTTCTCTTGTTTTTAAAGGAGCCTGAAGAAAAGATACAGTCTCATCTCCCCATAAATAAAGATGAGCAAAAGAAGAAAGATAAACAATGGACAAAAGAATCCTTTTTTTCCATGGGTATTGGGTGCGGTCTTTCAATACCTTTTGGGGAAGTAGAAGAAATAATGAAACCGGGAATAAATCCCCTTCTTTTTTTGCGTTTTAATATAGATCTTCCCTTTGGAATCCTGGGTTTTGGTATTTATACCAGTGCGGGAAACTTTGATACAAAAGAAAGCTTTGACACTTCATATTCTATGCTTTCCGTTCCCCTGGCATTTCAGGTAACATATATGACATCGTTTTTCTTTCCTTTTTATACATTCTGTGATGTGGGGTGCGGAATTTCTCTTCATTCGATTACCTTCAGGGAAATCTATGAAGGCTTAAATGATTTTATTACCGGAAAATTTTATTTGTCCGGGGGAATTGGCGCAGGATTCATTATTCACTCTCATTTTTGGATAGAGACGAATGCCACATCCTCGCTCATTCTATTTGACAATACCCTTTATACTGATATAACACCGGGAATACAATTGGTGTATACATTTTAAATAGTGGAGGAGAATAATGAAAAATCAAAATAGGTGGTTAAAATTATCTATTATAATATTCTTTTCTTGTCTGATATGTGGGTTCATAGCCATATCATGTATTTATTTTGATCCCCTCAATCCATATGGTCAGATTGATTATTGGGCAAAAAGTTATGGCGCAATTAATGATGAGCAAATGAACGCAGTTATTCCCATGCCCGACGGAGGAAGTATCTTCGGTGGATACACAAATTCCTTTGGAATCGGGGGTCAGGATGGTTGGCTCATGAAACTGGACAGTAAAGGGAATATTGAGTGGGAAAAGGCATATGGCACCCTCTTAAATGACAGGATTTCCTCCATTTGTCATACATCGGACAACAATCTGATCATCGCGGGGAATGTGGCGCACCTGTTTACTGAAGATGAAATTAATAATGACAGTGACAATAATAGTGATATGTGGGTGATGAAATGTGATCTTTCGGGGAATATCCTTTGGGATAAACGATTCGGAGGGAATAACGATGATGAAGCAATGGCGGTAGATGAAACTGCCGATGGCGGTTATATTGTCGCGGGAAAATCCAATTCCTTTGGCGATGATGATCCCGAAAATTGGGTCACCTTTATTGTAAAATTTACCCCGGAGGGTGATATTTCATGGATACGGGAGTTTGGCAAACCTGAACAGGAGGATATCTGTATCCTGGAGGCAACGGATGACGGAGGTATGGTTATCGGAGGAAATACATGTCAGTTCGGGTCAGGTAATTCGGATTTCCGGTTAATAAAATTGAGTAAGGATGGTAAGATTATCTGGGAAAAAGCATATGGGAAAAGTAGTGATGACCGTCTTTGTTCACTGATGCAAACCAGTGATAATGGGTTTATCCTTACAGGCCTTCAATCTTCTGCCGAAATTTCAGCGATTGATAATAAAAGAGTGTACCAGATAATAAAAATAAATTCGGAAGGTACCATTCTATGGCAGAAATCATTATTCGATGAGTTCTCGAATGAGCCGTGGACAGTATATACAAGCAGTATTGATGAAACAGCCGAAGGAAGGTATGTTGTCGCAATGACTGCGGAAGTTATTGATACAAAAGGATTGGATTTTCACCTCCTTAAATTTGATCAAGGAGGATCTCTTCTCTGGCAGAAAAGTTATGGAGGGGATGCAAATGATCATCTATTGTGCATTAAAGAAGTATCGGACAGCGGATATATTGTCACCGGAAAAACTTATTCCTTTGATGTTGAAAAAGCGGATGCATGGATCGTAAAACTTCTCCCTAACGGAGAATGTCCGCCCCTGGATTATACGCCATCCGTAAATTTGCAGTCAATCCCCTTTGAAGTGACGGATACTGCTACAATAATCACTGAAATTTCCATCCCGTCAATTACAATTTCAAGTAAAATTGCTGTTACGAAAACCAGTTGTACAATAAGACAACAAGCCCCGCAATAATAAGAGGTGACGATGGTGATTATTAAACGATTACTTTTTATAATTCTTATTTTGATTATTTACACCTCTCTGGCAGCCGAAGAAACAAAGGAAGGGAAGGTGTGCTTTAACTGGGCTTTTGTATATAAAGATGAGACAGGTTTTTTGCAGTCCATTGATTTTAATAAGCAAATTAACAACCTAAAGCCGGGTAACCGCTTAAAAATTTATCTTGAACCTGTTCAAAACGCATATATTTATGTTATACATTATGATTCAAACAAAGAACTTTTTCTGCTTTTCCCGGATAGGAAAAAAGAGCTTTTTTATGATTATCAGTCAGGAAGAGGATACTATATTCCTGAAAAAAAAATCTGGTTTTATCTTAAAAATGACAGTGGAATGGAATTCTTTTACCTTATCGTTTCCCCTACCCGGTGCAAAGATCTGGAAAAGGCATTACATGAATATTTCCGTTTTTCGGATACATCAGTGGTTCAGGATAACGAATCGGATACTGCAAAACAGGTTGTCCTCGAAGAGATAAGGAATTTAAAAAAGAGAAACAGTGTTTTTCAGGGACTTGTAGAAAAACCTCTCATAGTTGCAGGCGACTACCGAGGGGATGATACGATACATCAATTTATCTATACTATTGAAGTTGAGAATTTTTATGCGAAAACAATCCGGGTGGCACATTAACAGACGGCTGCTCATTCTCGGAGCATGTGTTACATTCATATCCTTTTTACTCGCTTATCTTGTTGTCTTTATTGCCGCCCCTCACTTTTTTGACTCCTTACAGAATAAAATAATCGATCAATTCTTTAAGCTGAGAAAAACACTCGCCGGCAAGGAAAAAATATCACCCTATATCATTCATGCTGTTCTGAATGATACAACCTTCCACACCCTGGAAAGAATCTACGGAGAGAATGATTTTTATGACAGGATACTCTCTACCCTCAGTGAAGCGGGAGTAAAAGCCATAGCTTGTGACATTTTTTTTAACAAGAAAAGTAAATACACGGATAACAACCTCTTCCATGAACAAACTCGTCCCCGGGCAGACATATACTTTCCTGTCATTCTGTATCCGGATTATTATTCCATAGGATTTGACAGTACAATCTTCGGAACGGATAATGAAGCTATTATCGAGAAAAATCTGTGGTACCCCAAAATACTCAATAAAGGGAA
>JAFGRV010000419.1 GCA_016934975.1 Spirochaetales bacterium
AACCGGGGCTCCGGACAGTATCAATGTGTAGAGGCTTGGTTTAAATTAAACTATCGTAATTTTTCTTCAAATTCTTTCGGGAATTCAAATTGCCAGGTGATACGCCCAACTTCATTACCATTATAAAGCTGGCGAATGGCGATCCAGTCACCTATCATATCAATATCTTTTGATCCCTTTACAATGAAACGGGATTTATACAAGGCGCCTTTATCCATAACCACTTTGAAAAAGTTGAGGGGTGTCCGGTTGGAAATGGAGAACCGGATCACATTATTTCTCACATCAATTTCATATCTCAGATCCTGATTCTCCAATAATTGTTTCCCTAACTTCAAATCAGTTTCAAACCAGACTTCCGCCCGGGGATGTATTTTCTGCAGGATTTCCAGATCAAACACACGGGCTTTATCGGGAGCCCCTGCAATAAAGAAAGGCTCCTCCGCCGGGCAGGATAAAGGAGGATCGACAACATTGAAGTTGCGCCAGGTGACGTTATTGTTATCCCGGATCAGGCTTTCAAACCCGGCCCAATCCGTAACACCGGGCAATGGCGGCGCCGGATCGTCAAAATGATCGAGGATACCCACATAACAGTAGTGACCTGATAACGGAATAGAAGCACTCGGCCATGTGAGTGCCTGGGTGACCATCAGATCCCCGGTAGCCGGAACATTCAATGGCGAGGTTGTACCGATATGATTCCACATTCCCGGAGTAACCAGGGTTGATGGAAGACAGTAGTAAACATCGGCGGTGACATTATTGGCATCGGCGCCCCCGCGGTTCCTCATGCGCACGTAAATATAATTATCATGGGTTCTTTCAACAGTGGAACCCAGGGTATTGCTGTTTTCGGTTCCGCTTCCTGTTCCGAAGGATGCCTGGGGATCGGCTACCATCACAGGCCGGGTGATGATGTCGGGACTGGCGCTGATTGATCCTGTTGACGGAACAGATCCCGAATCACCGGCATAGTCGCGGATAAAGACATCGGGTTTTTCCTCGTAGGTGTTTTCAAGAATGGCTCGAAGATCGGGCATCACACCGATATCACCGGCTACACCGCCCCCCTGAGGTGTTCCCGTAGCCGGATCGGATAACAGAGTCCGCATTTGAAGGGGAGACAGACGGTACCCGAAATCAGCCTCATAACGGCTCTGAATCAGAAGAGCAGACCCGGCTATAATAGGTGATGCCGCGCTTGTGTTCTTAAAGGTATTGGTATAACGATT
This sequence comes from Spirochaetales bacterium, assembly GCA_016934975.1. GTDB lineage: Bacteria > Spirochaetota > Spirochaetia > SZUA-6 > JAFGRV01 > JAFGRV01. Next base: position 1,236 of record JAFGRV010000419.1, read on the forward strand.
GTTGACACCTGTTCCGGGATCAAGATCTCCGTAACCGCAGGAGACAATATTTTCGCCCCATGCATAGCAATCGATACGTGATCCGTAATTGGACGCAGCTTTCCGGTTATGGGGCAGGGCGGAAAGGGCGGCGCCCACCATAATGGCACCGGACTCGATAAAATCAGGACTGAGCCGGTTTAAGACCGTATCCCCTGAAGTATTCGTAATAAGATCCAGATTAGAGTAACCATTTCCCGCAGCTTCGACAACAATATTTCCAAGACCGACAACCAGACGGATAGCATCAAGTATACCGGCATTCAATTCGACAGGTAAATAATTCATCTGGATTTCAAGTAACAGAACGTCCCCGGGAGTCATGACAGTGAGAGCCGCGAGAATTGCATCGGCCACATGATACGTGTTTGTTGCCGCATGGTAGCAGCTGGTCACATTTACCGAGGAGGTATAAGGCGCAACACCAACGACACCGACGGTATTATCATCCGCAATAGCCACACCGAGAACGGCCGTACCATGATCCATACCCGAGGCATTAATATCACCGTAAATCATGGTTGGTGATTTGCCCGCGAAATCCTCATGACTTAGATACCATCCGTATTCCATATCGACAAAACCGATTCCTGTTCCGTCGGTATTGGGCTGGGTCCATGCCCACCGGGCATCAATACCGACCGGTGCCGCATCCAAATAGGTCTGGAGACCGTTATAGGGATCGTCACCGGAATTCACCACTGGCAGACTTACGTTATATTCTTTGTATGCCAGATCCACACCTTGCACACCGGAAAGCCGTTTTATAACTTCGTCGATTTTATCTTCCTGTTTCCTCATATCGATTTTCCAATACTTGGTTAAGCTGTTCAATGGCCGGAACTCACTGTTTACGGCTTTTTTCTCCAAAGCCAGGATTTGCTTTGGTGTAATGCTCACTATCATTCTCCGGGATTCGGTTAATCCGAATTCATTTATGACGCGAAGCAGCTCATTCAAGTCCAGCATCTCGGCTTCTTTTTCCAGGGTATCTCCATATTCCCTGGGTTGGGGCAGACCGGCGGATAATCGTACGACAATAAATCCGCTATATTCCGGGATTTTTCCATCCCGGGGTTTTTCCCCGGTTTCCTGGTCCCCTGCTGCAAAAACCGTGGATATGGCAAAAATGAGAACCATCATTAGTATAAATGATTTTAATACCTTTTTGTACATAATTTCACTCCTTACATTGTATTTGCGATTCCGGAAGATTATCTTCAGTTATCACGAATATAAAGGTATCCGGAGCATCATTTATCACAGATGAATAAAAAAATTTTTCTTTGGTAAAAAACCACCTGCGGGGAGCAAATAAAACATATGCTCCGGCAATTGTATCCGGAGCACATGTTCATTAATGAAACGTCATTTATTAACTGACGATTTACAGCTTGCCCGGTTCGGCAACCCGGAAATGTTTGAGATAGTAATTATCAGAATCGATCCAGTCATTATTAATCATCTGCATGTGGATTTGTCCCGACACACCGCTATGGCGGCTGGGAATCGCGTCCAGATCCCACACAGTAATTCCTTCGATTTCATCAGAGAGGCTTCCGGTTGTAAAGTTGACGGATTTTTTATATTGAACCCGGCCATTATTTAAATCTACAACCTGAATCGCATAGGGCTCTACATTAACTGCCAGATACAATTTGCCGCTGTCTGATATGTCTCCCCCCTGGATGTGATTAATTGTAATGGGATTCCCGTTAGCATCACGCAGGCGGATAGACTTTTTATACGTTAAAGTAAATTGTATTTCTCCGGCTACATTTTTGGAAGACAGTTGATATGCATTTATATAGGTGGCATTAGCCTTGGACGAATAGATTAAATAATCTTTGGGGTTATAAGCTACCCAGGAACAACTGCTGCCCTGATTTGCATCCGAGTTCGGGATGGTGGGAATGGTTGCATAATTCAACGGTACGAGATTATAATTAAAAACACCGATCCCTGCACGGGGAGAGATACCATCACCTTTTTCCAGAGCAACAATAACATAACTGCTGAAATAATCGATATCACCGAAATGATTCAAAATACCCTTCCAGGGATTGCTGACAGTAAAAGAAGGGCTGCTATTTAAATTCTTATCTACCGCGACTTTCCAGAGCCGGGAGTCATAACAGCCGGAAGTTGTTCCATATAATGCCCTGGAAACATACCAATTATAGCTGTCATGAGCGATGCCCTGCATATCATTTGAATTCCCGTTAGAATATTCAACTGCGTTGGGATAATTACCCAGGTAGGTCATATCGGGAGTGGCATACCGCAGACGATATACATAATCGACCCGGGGTGTGGACCCGTTCCCGGTGACACCCGAATAAAAATAGCCATTATATTCCTTTGTCCAGGTAATATAATGCCTGGGCTGCAAGGTATAATCTGATGTCTGCCAGGAACTGCCATCCCAGTAGTTCAGATAAGCATACGCTGTGCTCTCCTGACTTGCAGAAAAGCAGGTAGTCTGGTAATACATACTTTTGCCCAGATAGCTGCCTTTGGCCCAGGCAGTGTTCACTGCATACCACATGGCATCAGTTCCACTCGAACTGGCAAAATTGTTCATAAACCATTGTGCATCTGCCGTCCAATCAATCGCCCGGGACCCCGGATTGGCTGCTGCATTGCGATTCTGTTGTGCAGGCAGCACACCGCGCGGCTCGGAGATCTCCCGGACTTCCTGTTGTGCGATTTCTGCTTCTATCAGGCTCACCGGGATTTCTGCCTCAGCGCCCATAAGTTGCCGGTACTGCGCCGTAATAGACTTACCTTCCAGTTGACTGTAATCAATTTTCTGTTGATTATCGAGGGAACCGGTCTCACACATAATCACATGACCATCGGGCTGCTGATAAAACTGAACCCGTTGTGTTTCACTGATTTCCGCAGTGGCCAACAAGGTCAAGGCAGCAGGGGTCACACTATCCTGCACAGAGTTTTCTTCATCAGTCATTCCTGATTCAAACGAGGTAATCCGGCAGGCAGCCAGGAGGAAAAGAAGTATAACTCCCATTCCCTTCCCAAGAACATTCATAATGAATCTTCCTTTTTGTTGCATTTTTTTTCTCCTTTTTAAATTCTTGAACAATTTGAGATTCCTGCAAATAATACAGAACGACTACTGCCGCATCATATTATTGGTTTTTTGCAAGAGTCTACTTTATTTGATTTTTACATCATTCAAGATACGCTTTATCTATCACCAATTCAGGGAATAATCAATATAATAGATGCAGAATACATTAAATAATTTTTAATAAGTTTATGCAGCAAGGCTTCAGCCCGAGGGGAAAAATCACTCCTCCCGGACTATTTCCCGTTTATATTCCTCAGATATTCCTCCACTGCTTCCCTTGTTGTCATCCAGTTGCGGTCAAATTTAATGGCAGCGAGTTTTCCTCTTTTTTCCTTCAATTCTTTTTATGAGACTTTTATCAATCATATCGGTATCCTTATATATCAGCCTATCCGATACGATACTCTATGATGTGGAATTATGCAAATAAAAAAAATCTGTCCGGACCGGGGGCTCCGGCAATGCGGAAGGGATCGTGCTGCCTGCGGATGACCAAGGCTGGTACCGGACCCCGAACCCCGGAGCACCCTGCATTTACAGGCAGGAATTTGAGACCGGCTAATACTGTCGAATAATTGAATATTTCAACGGATTATATTTCTTTTTCCGTAAATACCGATTCCAATTCAATAACCAGGGTCCGGATTATATGTGAATCTATTGTATCGGATGATGAAAATATACGCGGCTTTCCATATTGCCCGTTTTCTCCAAGATTAAAAACAAAAACGACTTTATCATGCGGATCGACAATCCAGTATTCTTTTACTCCTGATTTCTCATAAAGATTAAATTTTTCTTTTACATCTTTGGATGCTGTTGCCGGGGAAAGAATTTCAATTATAAGATCAGGCGCACCAACACATCCTTGATCATCCAACTTTTTTTTATCACAGATTATCGAAAGATCCGGTTGAACTACCGTATCCAATTCTCCCTTACCATTCGGGATGCGTACATCAAAGGGCGCGGAATAAGCCTGGCATGGTTTATCTTGAAGAAATGTCCCAATTTGTCTTGAAAGATCAAATAAAATGTACTGATGAATTCGGGAAGGAGCAGGACTCATATTGTAAGGAACTCCCGATATTATTTCCCAGCGCTCATCTTCAGACCAATGAATGTAATCTTTATATGTATATGTTTCGGTTTCCTTCGGTATTGCCATATAAATATATAGTATAGTAGATAACCGGATAGGGTCAAGAGTTCAATTATCCCGCGTATAAAACAAAGGAGATATATGAAATGGAACCCATTGGTAATAATAAAAGGGAGGTATCCTGATCTCCTCTTTAAATAAAAAAGCCATACTCCCCATGTCCGGCAATACTAAAAAAAAGACAGATAAATTCTCCCCACATTCTTTGTAAAGATCAACGAACAGGGATCAGGGCGGTGTTTGAGGTTGCGGGATCGATGGTGACCGTCCTTCCGTCGCTGAAACGGATCGTGATCCGGTAGCGTGTATTTCCATTGGCAAGGGATGTTCCGTTATCTGCCACATAAAGCATAATATCTGTCGTACCGCTGACGGGCAAGGAAATACTTCCATCCGCGGCATTTCTCATCTGTCCGCCGGTAATAACTGCCGTCGCCCACATGCCATTCCCGGGGACCGTGTCCCACACACTGTATACCCCGCTGATATTGTTAATACTCACCGAAACAATGGTCCCCTCCCCGATCAACCGGATAGGGAAAGCCCAGTCTCCTGTCCCGTCTCCCATAAGTCTTTCACTTTTTTGGACGAAGTCGATGGTTGTTTGAACGGCTCCTGCAGGAGAAGACGAAGCGTTTCTGTCCAGACAATCCCGGGTATAAGCAGCACAGGACGGAATTGATACGGTGGATTTCTCGAAAAAACCATAGGATCCGGTCCATCTCCCGGCTTCGTTCCGATTGTAATGGGCCCATACCCATTGTTCGACATTTTCATACCGGTTAAAAAGATCGGGGGCCGCATTTGTCCAGCTGTCTTTTCCCAGGAGCACACCGTATGGATTGAAACGCCAGGGTTTTCTTTCGTTGTAATCCTTACCCAGGTCCGAAGCATTCAACCGTGAAAGCGTTAATTCCATCCATTCCCGGATACAGGCCCGGCCTTCATTCGTTCGCCACGGTGTTGTGTCCTGTGCAGCAGCAACAAGATTGATGAATAAAACAAACACCAAACTTAACCACATTATATAGTGCGGTTTTGTATTTTTAATCATAATATAGTTTCCTTTCTATTATATAT
>JAFGRV010000420.1 GCA_016934975.1 Spirochaetales bacterium
CATTCGTTTCGGATTCGGCCCCGTTGTTTTTTGCTGCCCGTAAAAAAGCATCCGGAAGCTCCTGAATACCTGATTCAGGATAATAAAAAGATCCTCCATCCGGTGCGAGTGATTCATCTTCAAGGCTATAGCTGCTGAAATCCAGGGTCAGGAGTTTTTTTATAACCCGTTTAATGAGCTCTGTCATTTGTTCTCCCTGAAATCTTTCATTTGCCCAGTCGGCGGAGATTTTTGCGGGATCGATGGACCAGATTTTTGATGTGTAAGGATAACACATTATCTCATATAATTTTTTACCATAAAAATAAATAAACCAATCTTTGTAAGAGTGAACCTGTTGCTTTTTGAAGTTCCTTACAATCATATTCCATAAAAAAGAAATTCCATTTGTAAAACTTTTACTGACAGGCATAGCTCTGAACAAATTCTGGAGTTCAAAAGGATATTTTAAATATTTGCCAAACATGTAGATTCTGCTTTTTTTATTATGCTTGAACATCTTGAAATCAGGCAAAGCAAGAACTTCTTTAAGCAAAGGTATATTATTTGTATGAAATCTATGGGCACAAAAATCTAAAAAGAAACCCTCATGGTGCAATGACCTGGACAATCCACCGACGATATTTTCTTTTTCAAGGAGCAGCACGGAATTTCCGTTCTCGGATATTCTCTTTGCGAAGGATAAACCCGCCAGACCGCTCCCCAGAACAACGAAATCATAATTGTCCATTATATTAAATCTTGAATTCCCTGGAATATTCCTTTAAACATTCCTTCCAGTTCCGCATATAATCCAGGTTCCTGCTTTTTAGTTTGAGATTTACCAATTTTTCAGAGTACGGTCGTGGTGCAAAATATTCCTCTTTAAAAAAATCCGAAGAAACATTTGTGATTTTTATTTCTTTTTCCAGGCCCAAGAGCTTGATAAATTCTTTTGCGAAATCCAGTCTGCTGCAGCTTCCATTGCAAACTTGATTATAAAGGTCATAATTTTTTGTTCTGATAACTTTAAGCAGAGATCTGGCAAAATCAACCGTATACGTGGGTGTACCAAGCTTGTCATCCACAATAAACAACTCTTTTTTCCCGTTTTTGATTTGATCGAATATTTTTTTGACGAATTTCTTATCTTTCTTAATTCCGCCTCCCATCATCCAGCCGGCTCTGAATACAAAATGTTTTGCCAAGTATTTTTGGACAAAACATTCCCCGTAGTATTTTGATTTTGCATAATGACTTAACGGATTCGGTTCATCAAAATCTGTGAAATATTCCTGTTTCCCCCCGAAAATTCCCGCGGTACTGATATAGACCATTGTTGCATCATATTTTTTACATAAGAATCCTATGTTTTCGGTTCCCAAGGCATTTGTTATCCAGGAATTTTCATTGTTATTTTCACAATATTCAAGATCGGTTAATGCGGCAAGATGTATGACCAAAGTCGGTTTAAAATCAGTAAAGACCTTTTCACACTGATCTATATCTCTGACATCCATAGGTTTGAGCCAGCTTTCATTTAAATCAATATCTGTAGCTAATACTTCATCAAATTCTTCAGAACACACTCTAAAGACTGCATCACCCAGCATACCGCCACAGCCTGTTAAAAGTACTCTTTCAGATCCCAAACAAATTCCTTTCCTAGAATCTTTTTGATATAGCTATTATTTACATCGGTGATCCTGATTTTTCCGCTTCCGTTTGGTTTAAGATTCTATATTATATACTCTCCTTATTAATACATCAGCAATTCATAACATTAATGAAATTTTCCGGATCATCCGTATGTCCGATCGTCTCTGTTACAACCATTCCTGTAAAGACAGTCAAAAACGTGTTCTCACCTTGTGCAGATTGAAATTGAGTTGCTTTTTTGAGTTCTCCAGCCATATTTTACATCATCCGCTTTGACAATATTCTTTTTTCTTTAACTCTTTATAGTTACTATTCTACGGGAATTATCATATCATGAGAATAGTACTCTGTCAAGAATTTATCTTTCCGGAGGCAGCCGGGATGCAGGGCAACTCCCCCGGAAATATTGCATGTTGACAAGCTGTTATTTCTAATATATTGTTTTATACTCAACTGTTTTTAGAAAGTGGGGCAGTAAGATGATTATGAAGAAAATTATTTTGATAGTTATATCCATTTTTATCGCAGGGACAGCGCTTTATGCGGAGGCTGAAGATACGGAAATACTCCAACGTCTGGGGGGGCATCTTGAGTCAATCGCCATAGATGCTCAGTTGTCCAGGGAAATCGGGGGGGGAGTCCTGATTGGTTCGGGAATTTTATTGGGGAGCATGGGTTTTATATTGCCTGCATTGTCTGTGTATGATGAGGAGAATGCTATTTTCTCTACCTTTTTTTTTAGTACAGGGACGGTGTGTACTCTAGGCGGAGTTCTTGTGCTTCTTTTTCCATCAGACTATGAAAAACTTCCTCGTAAGTTTGCCGAAATGCCGGAAACAACAATCCGGGAAAGAGAAGCAAAAATAACAAAGGGAGAAGTATACCTTCGTTCTCTATCGACAAAGTCGAGGGATGCAAGGTATCTGAGTGCGGGGATTTCCGCAGCCATGAGTGCGGCGGCATTTATATATTATTTTACCACGCCTCCCGATCCGTATGATTCGACTTTCAGAGATACTTTCCTCTATGAAGGGATAACGTTCCTTGGAAGTTCAATTGTGACGTATGTTATAAAATCCAAACCGGAGAATGAATATAATGCATATCTGGAGTGGAAAAACAGCCGGGGAATCGCAAAACAGGGTTTTATAGATATGAATAAAGATTTTTCTCCGGTACTCATCTCAATACGCGGTGGAATCGGTATTTCTTTCAGATATAATTAAGAATGTTGTACCTGCAAGATCCTTAATGTTCACTTCATCCCTTGATCCTTTCCGTAATTTCCTGTAGGATGGAAATCGAGACAACATGTGTTATTTGTGGGGGGTGAAAGTGAAAATCATTAGAAAAATATTCCTTCTTGTATGTCTATTATCTGTTTTGCCTGGCTGCACAAACATTAAATCGTACCGGGATATTATAGAAGAAAATCCCGTATTCCACCTTAAAAATTATCCTGCTTTTGATCCCCATCAACCTCTTGTCAATAGAATTGTTCCTGCGCCGGATTTTGTCCTCTCGTATCTTAAAAAATTTGATGGAGTTGATACCTATGAAGTCTATACTCCTTCGGAAGTTGAAGTGACTATGTGCGCAGA
>JAFGRV010000421.1 GCA_016934975.1 Spirochaetales bacterium
CAATGGTTTATACCATTTGTCCGGATCGAACATATCATCCTGATATATAATAGGAAGATAAAGGGCTGTTTTAAACTTTCCTAATGCAATAGTCGGGTTAAACACGGCTTTTGCGTAGGTTTCATCCCCGATAACAACAGATCCGATTTCCATTCCAAGGAGGTTTTGGAGCCATTCGGGGAGTTCGGATTCCGCGGTTGTTTCATCTTCCGTATCTTTCTCTGTATCCGTACCTTGTTTTCCCGAATCAGTACCTGTATTTCTATCATCCTTAATTCCCGCTTCTTTCCCCTTCACCTTTTCGGGTTTAAGTTTCTTAAATCCCAAAGCCTGGTTGATCTGACTCTTCATATCCGCCGGAATGACATTTGGCGAGAATGCCGTATCGAAGGTATTTGCCATAAAGTCTTTTGTGAGTTCCAGGGTTTTACCGGTCGCCGTGTTTGTATAATTGACAACACCGTCGAGAACAAAGCATGTATCAATATTATTTAATTTATCGACGATCATGCCGAGATCTGTTCCCCGGACACCACAAACAGATGAATATCCGTTAAATTGATAATTTTCCTCACCTGCTACCGTGGCTACCACTGCCCTGAATTTTCCTGTTGTCAGTGTAAAGATGTTTTTATCTCCCGCACTCGTGCCCATGATATTATCAATTTCAAAAGAGGTCATCTCATCAATCTTAATGATTGTGGAATCATCTAATTCCATTTCGGCATACCCTCCCGCAAGGGTCCTGATGCTTGACCCTGCTTCTATGGGATAGCCTTCGTATAATTCATCTTCATACACCTCGCTGCCATCAGGGAGACGCAGATCAACATTATAATAATCCATAAGCAGGACAGGTGAATCACTCGCTGCAAATATGCCTGCTTGTAAGAACACTACCATTATAAAAAGTAAAAAGAATAACGATTTATTATGTAAATCCATATAATTCCTCCTGTCGGTTAAAATGATATCGTAGTTTCAAGACCTGAACTAATATCCCATTCATCAGTCGCCGATTCGTAGGTAAGTTGATAAATAAATGAGATGACTGCCGGTGCCATTTTGTAATTGATTTTTGCCTGTATAAATGCTCCTTCGGGGCTTATGAGTTCATCGAAGGTGCGCAGAAGTGATTTATCATACACTGCATCTGCCGAGAGTCCCGGAACCCCGGGGACAAGATTTTCCGCAAGAGAAAATACTCCTCGTAAATGAGGATAATTTACCGTATTCGCTTCATTTCCGGGTTCAACTTCACCGAAAGGTCCGTCTATGGTAGCCTGGAAATTAAAAAGTCCTTCGATAGTTAATCCGAGGGTTGCGAGCCATCCGACGTATCCCGGTGAGGGATCACCTGCCAGCCGCTCGATATTCATATAATTCGCTGTTTTAAATAGTTCGTAGGTATTATTAAAGTAGTTGGGAATAAAGCCTTCCCCGATGAACCTTGCCTGAGCCCCGTATGTAATGAGGGAGATAAGTTTACCCCCGAATCCGAGCATTCCGCCATAGTTTTCGAATTTATATGTTCCGATATCTCCGAAGGCCGCGAGGGAGAGAATTTCCGAATTAAGGATGGGCACCCGGACATCGGCATCATAGAATACAACCTGGGCGTCTTCAAAACTTGCAACAACCGCCGGCTCGGTTATATCAGCCTCATAATATGCATCGGGGTTTATATCCGCAATAACCGATCCTCCGAGCTGCATGGCACTGAGAATCGGAATATCAAGGAAAACCAAAGGCCGGAAGTAAAGACGAGCTCCGATGACATTCCAGTCGATGACGTTGCTCACAAATGTTTCCATCCCCATAAGGGGGAAGTCAAAAAGAGCACCGTCTATATCCAGGGCTAATCCGAAAATACGTCTTTCCGGAAGAAAAAGGGTATTTGAATAATTTCCCATGATAAATCCGTTCCCCAACGTGCCGTCATCAATTGAACCGAATTTAACGAAGAGTGGTTCTCCTTTGAGGCCGTATCGAACATACCTGAATTTTGATAAATAAAGTTCCAGATAGTCCAAAAAGTCAGGATCATCTCCCTGGGGGATCCAATCCGCTTCTCTCACGGTCAATTCATTATCCTGAAATTGGTAGTGAAAGAGGACCTCGAAGCCTATACCGAATTTCCCAAAGCTTATATCCGGTGCCAACATGAGTTTTTGATATGTCACCATGTTGTCCTCTATACCATCATTATCCGTATCTTCATTAAATGATTCGACACCGAGTCCAAGATCAAAATTAAAATGAAAACCCTCACCAGAGGAATCTTCCGCAAAACAAGAAAGTGTTAGAGTGAATAAAAGTAGAATAATCATGTTAAGAAATGTTTGTCGTAAACACATAGTCACCTCCTGGTTATCAGTTCTAAATATATAACAAATTTCGAATAAATTCCAATAAAATGGAAAGAATAAGGGGGGTGAGTATAAATTACTACTAAATTACTAATAGATGAAAAGTGATAAAGAAGGATTACCATTGGATATGTGCCTCAATTCCGGCTTGTATTGCGATTCTGAGCGCTTCATAGCCGGAAAAATCCTGTTCGATTGATTCAAGATCAAAACCAAGAATAAGTCCGGCTTTGATGTATCCATGTGGCGGAAATTGAAGAGAGGTGGAATGACCAAGAAGAATGTTCATGTGATTGAGTATTTGAGGATCTTCATAATTGCTTATTGAATATGAGATGCTCTCTTCATTGGTATAATAGCTTTTTCCTACAACTTCTTTCGGAATAAAGGGAAGGGGTGGGTGTAGCTTGGGGAGTATATTCCAGATAAATGAAAATGATCCGAAGTCGGTCAATGAAAAGAAATCATCTTCTTTGAGGATAAAGTGATTTTCTATGAGAAATTTGTTTTGTTTGTTATCCGCAAAACTCATAAAATGGGTGAGATCGCTCTCATACCCGGTTTCCTCAGGTCGTGAAATAAGAGTCAACGAGTAATTATACACAAACTCATCGATTGTGTATAAATCGCATAAGGAGTATGCACCGAATTTTCCAAAAAGATTTATCGCTTTGAAACCGGCAGATACAGTATAGGTGTTGAAAAAGTCATAAAGGTCATAGTTTTTCACAAAATGTTTCATCATTGAGAATTCACTTGACGAGGGGATAAAGAGATCCGTTATATGGGATCCCGGGGAATTCTTATTGAGAGCTATGGAGAATTCCGGGGCATAGGTTGCCGATTGCGTTGCCCTGGCTTGAGTAATTGCCGTGAATTCTTCTTCTGCCTTTTTCGAGTAAAGTTCGACAAAGGGGAGTTGCAGGATGTAGGTATGGTCTTCCAGATCGCGTGCCCACTGCTCGATATCGATGATAAAATCACCCGGGAGCATGAAGGGATTTTGTATAGTGAATGCCTTCTTATACGCCGGTGTAATAACAAGGGTGAGGGTTTTTGTGGGAATTACTGTGACAGGTAAAGAAACCTCCAGATCGGTGGAACTCGAATAATTCCGTCTATTTTCTTCTATATTATTACTCCCCACAGCGATATTTCCGGTTAACCCTGTGCCGACAGGTTTTGTCATGAGTTCAATATCCGTAGAGAGTTTTCCCGCCCGTTCATTTAAGAGAGAGTTTTGTACCGGTGCGATATATTGAAATCCGTAAATCCAGGCAGGGAGATACCATTCGTCGTTATTCGTGTATGAATCGGATGATACGACATATGTAGTTGTGGATGAAAATGACAGGAGATCTTTGTAGGGGTAATAAGCCGTGATATTCCAGTTTTGAACAAGCAATGATTCCAGTGTATACGCCGAGGTGAGAAGAGTGAGGAGAGCGACATTATTTTTATTGTTCAGGGTAAAGCTATCCGACCTGAAGAAATTGTTCCCGCCTTCCCCGGGGAGCATTTTATAGCTATCCTCAAATTTTATCCGTGTGGAATCTTTGGGAAGGCTGATGGAATGTCCCCCTGTTGTTGTAAAATCATCATCGTCACCAAGAATTGTGAGGTCCATGGCTACGGTGGTGAAGAAGAGTCCGAAGGACAATTCCGAGAGGGATTGTGTCATGTTCGAGGGAGCAGTCTCTCCATAGAGTGGTGAAAATCCCCGGCTCACAAAGGAGGCTTTTTCATGAAAATATAAATCGGAAAGAATGGATATATCTTTTATTGTCACCATATCTCCGGGTATGGTCGCGGTCGTCTCAAGGGAGACTGCCGCGCCGATTTCGAGTTGTGGTGAAGTGAGATGTATTTCATCAATATAAAGGATTCCCGAAGACTCCGATACGCCGTCGTCTTCGTTCATGAGTTCAAGAGAGAAACCGGAAAAGGACATGTAATCGGAATCAATCTCAAGTTCTGCCTGGATCTCCCGGGAACCAAGAGAGACCTTTTTTGTTTTTGTATTGATGGTCATTTTTTTCCATTCGGGGATATATTGGGCGGGAATGGTACACCGTATCCCTTTGTCACGGTAATCGATAAGTGAGAAGGTTATTTTCTCGCTCCCCACAGGATTTACCGGAGATCGTATATAAAAGGTAAGATTTTCATAGATGATATTACCGGTCTGGTTCATATTTGCATAGTACAATTCCCAGCCTTCTCCCACTTCTACATTCTCCCATCGAATCTCCAGGACTTTTTGATTCTCTCCTTTGGGATGAAAAACTGTTTTTGTTTCAGGGTATGCTTGTTCCAGGTATGTTGATGGTTTGTTCACGGCAAAGTTTTCCGAAATCTCTCTCACCTCCAGGTTTTCTGTCGCAAGAGTACTGCTGCCGAGCCATTCCTTTTGCCAGTGGATTTCTCCGCTAAAAAATAAACGGTCCAGAAGGAATTTTCCTCTTACCTCGCCGATTTCTTCGGTGGATACGATAATCCTGATGTATTGTGACCGCTTAAGGCTCTGCTTTTCGGAATCCGTAAGAAATATATTAAGTTGCTGCCACTGTGTATCGCCGGACATCCCATTCAATGCCGGGGGAAGGATGGATATCACTCTGTCGGTTACTTCCGGATCAAGAAATCTGTTATTGTTTGTATCTTCACTATCTTTTCGATTATTTCCCAGGCCTTGGGGTCCGCCCCCGATTTTTAAGACTGCATTGTTTGAAGTATCATGAAACAAAAAACCCGTGGATGATGTTGATAACTCCTCATCAAGAATGCCGTCTCCATCAATATCCTCCGTGATATCCCCGATTTGAATATGAACATCTATCGTACCGTTAAGGTCGAGGACTTTATAGGAGAAAGAGAGGGCGGTGAGATACGAAAGATCTATGGGCCGGTATTCCCGGATTAATGGGATTTGGATCCCGGTCCAGCTCTTATTATCCGGGATGATGAAATCCATTACCAGGCTTGATCCTTCTCCATCGGATGTGGATGACCCTGAAACAAGATACGGTCCGCTTTTCGAGCCTGTTTTATACTCGAAAATCTGGTCATCCGGAATATCCCAGGTGAGTGGTTTTAATGTGGAACTATTCATGATTCCATAATCCCTGTAATTTTTATAGATCAATTGACCTCTTTCCAGGGCAGGGAAGGTTGTTAATCCATGGTTCTTTGGTAATGAGCAGGGCCAAGCTGTTTCCTCGGAAAGTGCAATATCCAACCCCGATTCTTCCATCCCTAAAAGGCGGAATATTCCGGTGGTATCCGGATTGGTAAAAGATGTTGCCCCGGATAAGGAAAATTTAAAGTTATCCGTACTTGTTTGAAATGAACAAAGCCCGATTATCGAGCCGGTTTTGGAATAGGCTTCTTCCGTATATGTTCCGGGGATGGCGTTCCATGTAAGCCCGGTTGATAATTCAAAAAAAGTCGTATCATTTATATTGATTTTATTTTTCCAGCCAAAGACAATATCTCCGTTATCAAAATTGGAGGATTTCTGATTATAGTATACTTCCAGTCTGTCTGTGGGGAGAATCGTTATCTGAAAGTTTATGATTCCCGTATCATAATTGACAGTGAACCGGTTTTCTTCGATACCATTTCGTAAGACACGTATTGAACCGGGAATCACATCGGTGTCAAGATAATAGTACGAAACCGGGAATAAAAGTTCAAGGAGTATTTCATATTTTTCTGAAAAATGACTGCCTGAGCTTTCAGGGCCGTATATTCCGGGGGATGTATCTATGAAAGGATAGAGATTCCTGAAATTCGTCCGGAGATTTTCATCGGCGGTGACTATCAACCTGTTATTGTTTGTATCAGCCTTAAATAGTACAGGATTTTCAGGCAAGAATTGCGTATAGGTTCCTTTTTGCACTAAACTTGTTTCCACCATCCATTGGTCTGCGGGAAAACCATTTACCACCTCATAGGTACTCTCTATTTCGAAGGAAGAGAAGATCCCTGGTTCATAGAGCAGCAGACAGAGCCGTCCGTTATTCAATGAGATATCGTTAGCAGTCATGTCCTGACCCAGGTGCTCTATAAGCCCGAAGGAAAAATCAATTGCCGGATTATCCACAGCTATTGCATTATCACTATCTTCACCCACAAGGGCCCCGGTTCCGTTTGCAGGATTACCCACAGGAATTCCGTCTTTTGTATAATAAATGAGGATTCTTCCGGGGCATTCTTCTTTAAGAAGCAATGTTCCGGTTTGTGCATCCAGTACGATATCTGTTGCATCTCCCCGTTTATAATGCCTTCCGGCCTGGTCCTTGATTAATCCCAATGGGTCCTGGAGATAGACTTCTACATTTTCAATTCCGTTATCCGGGAGTTTAAAATAATATCCCCGTATGTATTCTTCCGGAGAAAAACGGGTCTCTTCCACCTCGTTTTTTCCTTTAAAGATTTTTTTCCCGGCGGTATTATAATCATAACGCAATAAGAGTTCATGTTCCGAGGTGGAAGTATGCAGCAGGGCCTGTGCTCCTATGGAAGAATTACCTGCTTCGGGTATTGAAAGGTAAGGGGAGGGTGACAAATTGATATTGCTGTTTCCGATATATATATGCCGGATCAGTTCATCTTCATTGCCTTCGTAGCCTGCAAGAAAGAGATTATCCTTTTCTTCACCCTGGTAGGTGACCTCTAAAAAAAATTTTTCCAAAATCCAGACAGCGAGTGTAATGTCGGGGATCTGTTGAAAATAAAAACCATCGGGAAAGGATGGAAATGAATCTATCCATTGAACCCCGCCATCCGGTGTGATGAGCATTCCGGTTGCAGCGAAAACAGTAAATGTCCATGATCCGGTGAGATAAAAATCAACCTCCGTATCTCCTATTTTAAAATCAAAGAGGGTCTCCCATTCTTTTTCCTCTTCCGGCAGGGGGGGTGGTTCTTCCCCAGACGGGACAGGCTGGTCCGGGAGAGGAGACGGTTCTTCTTCCCCGGTGGCACTTCTTTCCGGAATTGAGGTCGGTTCCCCCGGGAGGGGAGTTGCAGCAGCCGGTCCTGGAGTCAGGTCCCCTTCATCAGGTAACGGAGTTAAGTCTCCGGGGATTGGAGTGAGGTCTCCGGGGATTGGAGTGAGGTCTCCAGGTATTGGAGTTAAGTCTCCGGGAATCGGAGTGAGATCCTGGCAGAAAATGGCAACAGGGAGGAGTAAAACGAGGATGAGTATGAAACATTTCTGATCCATCGATTAAGACTATACCACGGATAAAGTAGTATCGCAATCAGGGGTGTGGGAAAAGTGGATGGTATAGAAATTATCCTGGTAGGTTTATTCGAAGAGGGGGTATTATTTGATATGGCCGAATTAACTCAGAGAGTGGGGATTGAGTCGGGCGGGGTAGTACCATCCTGGACCGGGTAATAATAAACAAATAAGGAGGCTACACTGACACTTCTTTATCAATCCTCGGATGATGCTGTTTCCCTTTATAATTCTGCTATTTCATCTATTGAAAGACCGGTTATCTTTGAAATAAGTGCTATATCGACATCTTCATCCTTCATTCTCTTTGCTAATTCAAGTCTTTCCAGTTCAATCCCCTGTTCAATCATTTTTTTGTCCCGTTCCTTTAAAGCTGTTTCAAACATAATTTTTACCTCCATTAGATTTTCTATCTGTTCGTTAAACTCTTCTGTTTCCCAATTATCCTTTGATGTCTGAAAAAGATTATTCAGCCATCGTTTAAATAAAAGAATTAAGTCTGGTTGTTCTTTTTCGAGTAATCTGATAATATTCTGAAATTCATTCTTTAATTCTTCCGGTTTGCTATTCTCTACATAGAAGATCGCCGATACAGCATTTTCTATTCTTAATAAAACTTCTTTCGGGATTTCATTCTCTATTATTTTATAATAGCTGAAGTGAGGAATATATTTGTCCGGAATCGTAGATTGAATCAAGTCCTGTATTTGTGTGCTGGCAGTCCATTTCTCTTCCCCATTATAGAGCATAATGGGAAAGGTTGCGGGTATTTCTTTTCCATTTACAGTATATGCAAGGAATTCGTAAAATTCAGCTAAATAACGATTAATCCTTATTGCCATATACTTATCTACTGTTGACTGGAACTCCATAAGAAGGTAAATGTATGCCTCATTATCTTTAAAAGTAACCTTATATATGATATCAGCTTCTTTTTCTTTAAAATTATCTGTAATAAATGATTTGTCCATTCGTTCGAGTGAAGAAAAATCAATATTTTTAATGAAATCCTCGTTAATAAAGTAAAGGAGTAATTCCTTGACAATAACAGGATGGGAAAATAATTTCTTATATCGTTTATCATGGTCACTTGCCATAAAGATATGATAGCATACTTATTTAAAATAATCAATAATATGATCCACGAGGTACGGAGCACGAAGAAATAAGACGAAGCTGCATTACGAAGGATACACCTGTAACCCAACTAAATCTTATATTAAATGATTGCAGGTATGAAAACTTGCGCTCAGAAAAGAACCGGGGATCCATTGTCTAAACGAAAACAAAAAATATACAATAAACGGGGAATGATAGAAGCAAAGATGAGTGATGTCTCGACTTCGTCGAGTTCCAATTGTATGAATCAGTGGTGAGGAAAGCGGGTGCTTAGAAATGGCAGGCATGAACGTATAATCCCTTTACTTATGCCGGTATTTAATCACCTTAATATCCTCAAGTGTGACCATCCCTTCCGTAAGATGTTCGTCAATAAATGGGAGCAAGGTATCGATTTTTTCCCGGGTATCCACAATTTCTATGACAATCGGTAAATCAAGAGATAAATTCAGTATTTTCGCGCTGTGCATTCTGCTGTGAGCACCGAATCCGAGTATTCCCCGTAATACGGTTGCTCCGGCCAGGTTGAGTTTCCGGGCTTCATGGACAATCTGTTCATAGAGGGGCTTATTATTGTACTTATCGGATTCGCCGATAAAAATCCGTAATAAAACTGAATTCTCCGGAAGCTTCATGTATACCTCCTATTTTTGAGTTATCAATTCCGCGATAAAAACACCAATAATCACACAAATAATTCCTATGATATTGCTGATGCCGATATTGAGTAATCCGAGCTTTAATTCTCCGTCACGGATTAAATGGTTTGTCTCAAGAGCAAAGGTGGAGAATGTTGTAAAGGCACCTAAGAATCCGATCATTAAAAATGACCGCACTTCGCCCGGGACGACTATTTTATCGAATAAACCGTAAAAAAAGCCGATTAAGAGTGAACCCCCAAGATTCACAGCTAATGTTCCCCAGGGAAAAATTGCGCCGGAATAGTGTGCTATGAATTTTGACAAATAATATCGTGATAGAGCTCCGAAACTCCCCCCGAAGGCAATGGCTAAGGCATTCTTCATAATATCCTCATTGATTATAATCTGCCGGCGATGACAGGTACAGTAAAACTGTTACATCTCTCATGGATATGAGACAAAATAACTATTTCGGATAACTGTTTTAATTGAATGTTATAATGAGCCTCTTACAAAAATCCAGGTAATACCCTAAACTGAAACTCAGCAAGGGTATTACCGGTAAAATTAAAAAAGGAGAAAAAATCTCAGGTAGGGTAATTACAAATACTTCTATTCATAACACCCTCGCCTTTGATCTAAAAATCAAATAATTCCTAACAAAATCCGGTTATCAAACCAACATAATACTGACTTATGAGCAATGCGTCAACTATATCAATGTTATTATCGCAATTTGTATCGGCGGCAGATGCGTTAAAATTTGAGGGATTAAGGTCTACATAATACTGGGCAGTGAGCAAAGCATCCACGATATCGATAGAATTGTCGCCATTTACATCACCCAAGGTTGATGGCGGATTTGTCGGGACCTGTGTATTTACAGGTGGAGTGGTCGGGACAGGGGTATTTGCCGGGGGAGTTGTGGGAACCGGTGTATCTGATGGAGGATTCGTCGGAACGATGGTCGAACTCGGGGGTGGTGTGCTGTTGTTCCCGGCAAGATACGGCTGAATCAGGTTGTATTTAGGCTGATGTACCGTGACCCAGTCTTGCAGCAATATGCCTCCCGTATCCCCTGAATTAGGGTTCCAGCACCAGAATGTCCAGGAACAGTCTCTCCCGGCATAATTCATGAAAGTTGTAAACCACCTGTAATCTATGGAGGATGAATTTGATGCCGCGGCATCGGCTATTCCGAACTCACCAAAGAGCAAGGGAGCTATATTTTGTTTTTTAATAAAATAAAAATGTTCATCCCAGATCGCAGGCATATTATTCGGGAAATTGGAAGCGGTAAACCAGGATTGCAGGTGAACGGAAGATCCGTATTCATGGGGGGAATAGACAAGGTTGTTGGAGGAGATGGAAGTAATCGGATGATCTGCAACACCTTTCAGGTTGCCACCCCACCAGTACCCATGTCCTTCGGGGTATTCTTCGACGCCTTCCACAATGATCAGAAGATTAGGATTGGCATTTAAAATACTTGCTGCACAGCGCTCTGCCGCTGCTTTCCAGTTTGTGTCTCCATATCCCGGGACATTATATCCCCATGAAGCTGGGGGTTTCATTCCTGTTGTGGTGCTTCCATGTGGTTCGTTGTTTAAGTCTGCGCCGATAACATTCGCGTTATTCTTGTACCTGTTTACCATCATGACCCAATCCGAGATCCACTTTGATTCGGAACATGAACTCGTATACCAGAGTGTCTCATTCATATACCCCCCGGCAGCCCGTGAATGGTTGTCGAGAATGATATATAATCCCCTGCTTTCAGCTTCTTCAATAATCCGGTCCATGACCCCCAGGGCATCAAGGCCTTCCAGATCAAGGTTCAGCCCCGTCTCGCCGGTGTAAGCATCGACACCGACTTCATTAATCTGAATACTATCAGCTGTTTTACCGATCATTTCATTGCACCACGGAAGACGAATGCAGTTAAAGCCAAGATCGGCGATTTGCTGCAGCATCGATTTATAATCTCGTGTCCAGATACCATGCACCACGTAGTTGGACGTTTCAAAACCGAACCAATTGACTCCTGTTAATCTTCCATAGCGTGTGTTGGCGAAGGCACTCGTACTGATGATTATAAAAATAATCAGTATTGTCATCTTTGTAAAACATTTTTTTAAACTTTCCATTTTTACCTCTAACATCATTTTATTTTTTCATATACTCATTTAATTGAGGTTGTCCCGCAACCTCCTTTGTGTACAAAGGCGAAACAAGGCCGGCCAATAACATCCATCCGTTCTCTACGGGGTGTACTTTGATGCAACGACAGTATGAAAAGCGTTGCCGTAAAGCGATTCCACCAAAAAGAAGTTATCGGACAGCCTGAATTGCTTTGTCAGTAAAAGTTCCGAAAGTCGGTTTTGTCTGGTTTCTTCCTTGTAATAGTAAAGAAATGGAAAACCACCAGTATCGTCAATACCGAAAAACCACAGGATTTTCAGTACAACACCCGGAAACCTCATTATGATGTACATACTCCTTATATCATCATATAAAGTAATATCCCTCTGTTTACCGACTACTGTACGTATATGTATACAGCGATGTACCGATCTATCGTCTTTTCTGCCGGTAAAAATCAGCAGAATTGCGAGATCAAGTTAACATAGTATTGCGCGATAAGGAGTGCATCGATAATATCAACATTTCCGTCGCAATTTGTATCTGCATTCGTTGTATCAATAGTTGTAAGCCCGACATAATACTGTGCGATGAGCAAGGCGTCAACAATATCAATGGTTCCGTCTCCGTTCACATCACCCAGATTCTGCGGGGGATCTGTTACGGCAGGTGGATTGGTAACAACAGGCGTCGGATCGGGAGTCGGGTCGGGGCTGTCGGAATACAGCCGGGATTG
The DNA here is from genome assembly GCA_016934975.1 of Spirochaetales bacterium. Lineage (GTDB taxonomy): Bacteria > Spirochaetota > Spirochaetia > SZUA-6 > JAFGRV01 > JAFGRV01. The sequence continues at coordinate 12,256 of JAFGRV010000421.1, forward strand.
GGGAATAATTTCCTTTTCCTGATACGCACTCGACCATGAAACTGTAATACTTGCATCTCCGCCATTCTCAAAGAATTCCACACGGAAAGGATATCGCTGCCCTGCGTTCAGGCTGATGGTTCCGGATTTTTCTTCTGCCGCGCCGTCGTTCCATTCATCAATCACTGCCTGATTATTAATGAAAACACGGCAACCATCATCGGAGTTTTCATATAATGTATACGTATCCGTATACACAGGTTCAAGTTCACCTTCCCATCGTACGGACCAGCCGTCACTGCTGAGACCGGAGTTCTCCGGTGCACCGCCGCCCCAATTGAAATCGATCCGGGCATCTGTGCGGGTCATGACAAGGGTCCCGAAGTTTGTTCCCGAATAATAACTGCCCTTTAATCCGTTACCTGTGCCCGGCAGTGCAGTCGGTCCCGGGGAAGGAGTAGGAGTCGGTGCAGGTGTCGGTGCATAAGTCGGGGGAGATCCGTTTTCAGCTGCGATGGCTGCAACGAGACAAGCGTTATAATCCAGGGCAACTTCGGTAAATTGATATTGATTCAGATCATCCTGGTAGCTGTCGCTTTGATTCGGTCCGCCGACAAGAGCCCCTGTAAGGGTATAAGAACACCCGCCATTGGTTTTACTCGGACACGCTGCTCTGTGGTGGGGATTCTTTGGCCAATTGCTGCCGTAGCCTATAATATAACTTCCGCCCCTGGGATTATTGCCACGTATATAACTTAAAATATCACTCGCCAATTTCCTGTATCCCGATACTTTTGTCGGTGTACAAACCTGGGAGTCTGACCACAATTTGGCTAAAAAAGCCGTGGCAGAGGCATACCGGAGACACCCCCATGAATCGAGCCATGGGAAACCGGCATTCGTGTGGTTAATGCCGCCATTAGGCATCCACCAGTCGAGCCATGCTTCAAAGGGTTCGATATATTCTGCTTTCTGGGTAATTTGGGCGAGCTTCAGGTAGACACCATAACCCTTATCATCCCAGCAGTGGGTCCATTTCCAATCGGTTTTCATTTGCGATACATAACTTTCCGCTTTTTGCAGATAATTATCACCACCCCCTGCAAGATAAATCCATAGACTTGCCCAGGCTAGTTCATCATAAAATCCGCTGTAAGAATCATAAAAACCATTCGCCTGTGTGTATCCGGAATCACTCATAGAGCTCTCGGCAGCAGAAAGAAAAGATTTTGCCGTATTAACATTTCCTCCGCTCACACCGGCTGCCGCAGCAATGGCAAAAGCAGCTGCGGTTCCCGCCTGAACACATGAAACCTGGCTGGATGAATAGGTCGGACGGTCTCCTGTCTGATTTTCCGGCGGTCCCCAATATGCGTGATCTGTGCCCGCATTTCCCACCTGGTATTTATGTGGGGAGGTGCCGCAGGCATTAAGATATGAAAGAATCCGGCTGACGGGTGTATCAACGGAAGCCCCATATTCATAATCTGCCCAGCACATAAAACTGGCTGTAAAAGACATGGGTAAGTTGAACTTCACATGATCACCTGCATCATGATAACCACCGGTCGGGTTATCACCCATATGGCAGTTCCCTCTCCAGGAAACTGTCTGACCGGAACCACAGATGTTGTATGCAAAGAAACCAACAGCCTGTGACATTTGTGCATAACTTGTTAGGGTGACAAGTAATGCAAGTGTGATAACGATTAAAAATTTTTTGTTTACCATATAGTCTCCTCTCTTTTCATTATATTTTTTTATACTCTTACGGGTTTTTATCCCGGAAAAAAAACAATAATTACGGATATACTTCCATTGTCGTATTACCCTATTTACATCACACTTTTTTATAGAATCAACGGTTCCGGTTCTGTATTCACATTATAACACATAATGTGATATCCCTTATTTTTATAATCTCCTCATGAATTTGGAGTTCTTCAAAAAACTTCTTTATAAAATTTTATTTATACATCAACACATTACTGAGCACACTGCCATGTGACTACAAGAGCATCAATCCTATCGATTGAACTGCACTCTATCTTGTTTCTCCGGCAATTTATTCTCCCTTAAATACTACACGATTCAGAATGAGGAAGTGATTCTTTTTTTGCACCAATGTGTATCATTTTTTGATTTTAGTCTCTTTTTTATTCGATTACCTTCATTTATATATAAAAAGGAAGAAGAATGCTCTTTATTTTTAAAATCTCAATCTTGTTAAAGATATTTATAGTGGTTATTCTTGTTTTTTCTAATTTTTTCTTGACTTCACATGTTAAAGTTGGTATAATGAAAGAGATATGTAAAAGTGAAAGTTTATTTCTTTTGATGTTTTAGAAGAAATGACCTATATTATTATGGTCTTATCATTTACTAAAAAATAAGGGTCTTTCCCTCTTTGCGGAACGGGTAAAAGCTGATATATTTAACTATATTAAGACAGGCGTCTATTGTGTGAATAAAAATAATTAATCAAGAAGTTGCTGTTTAAGAGCTGCTTTGATTTTAAAAAGATTAAACATAAGGAGGTAAAACAACACAAACTCTAAAAAAAATTAAAAATGTATTAATGTTGTATTCAACGAAACAGTAAAGTTATTAAAAACAAAGTAGAGGAGTAATATATGTTAAAAAACAAACTAATTTTTATCACGATTATGCTTGTGTTCATTGCATTAAGTGGTTTTGGGCAGAATTATAGCGATGCCCTTGCGAAAGCGATTTATTTTTATGAGTGTCAACAGGCCGGTCCCCTTCCTTCCTGGAACCGTGTTGAGTGGAGAGGGGATGCAACAATGCAGGATGGTGTGCTCGGTGGATTATATGATGCCGGTGACCATGTCAAGTTTAATCTTCCGATGGCTTACACGGCAACCCAGCTTGCCTGGGGAGCGTATGAGTATGGTTCAAACACAGAGTTAAATAATAATATCAAATTTATCCTCGACTACCTTGTCGCTTGTTCAGGCGGCAGTTATGTTTATCAGGTTGGGAGCGGGAGTAATGATCATGCATGGTGGGGTCCTGTCGAGGTTATTCATAAAGAAACCCAGGCGGGAAACAGACCGATATATTCGGCATCGAGTGGGCTCTCCGCGGTAATGGCTCAATCCGCAGCAGCCCTCGCCCTTGGAAATATCCTTTTTGGGAACAGTACTTATTTAAGTACTGCACAATCGCTTTATAATAAAGCAAACTCAGATAGAAGTGACGGGAGCTATTCCGCAGCGAATGGGTATTATGATTCCTGGAGTGGTCCTATAGATGAGATCATGTGGGCTGCTATCTGGCTTTATGTTGCGACGAATAATTCGAGTTATCTTGCCAATGCAGAGTCTTTGGTATCAAAATTAAACAGACAAGGACAGTCAACCGATATTGAGTACAAATGGGGACATTGCTGGGATGATTCACATTACGGTGCCATGGTGATGCTCGCAAAACTTACCGGAAAACAGGAATATATCGATTTTGTCCATATGCATCTCGACTGGTGGGCGAGTGGCGCTAACGGAACAACCCCCAAAGGACTTGCATGGCTTGATACCTGGGGAAGTCTCCGGTATGCATCTACTGCCGCTTTCCTGGCATTTGTTTATTCAGACTGGAATGGTGCAGATTCAGGCAAAGCATCAACCTATTTAACCTGGGCGAAAAAACAAATTGATTACTGTCTGGGGAATAATGAAAGAAATGGAAGCTATGTGATCGGTTACGGAACAAACGCGCCGCAGCATCCTCACCACAGAACCGCACATGGTTCATGGGCAGACAGCCAGAGTGTACCGGCAAATCACAGACATATTCTTTACGGTGCTTTAGTCGGCGGTCCTAATCAGAGCGGCGGTTATACGGATTCTATCGGTGATTATCAAAGTAATGAAGTTGCCTGTGACTACAATGCAGGATTTGTTTCATGTTTATTAAAACTTGGAAATTCAAGTTCAGGTGCATTTAATCCCCCCGCGGAAACAAGGGATGACGAGTTCTTTGTGGAAGCAAAGATTAATGCCCAGGGAAATAACTTTATAGAAATAAAAGCACTCTGTAATAACAGATCCGGGTGGCCGGCACGCCTTATAAAAAATCTTGGTTTCAGATATTTTATGGATCTTTCCGAGATTTTTAATGCAGGCTACGGAGTAAATGATTTAACTATCCGGACAAATTATGTTGAATTTCCCGCAACGATTACCATTAATCAATACAGCGGTGATATCTATTATTTGAATGTTGTCTTTAATGACGGAACCAGTATTTATCCCGGAGGTCAATCGGAATTTGCAGGAGAAGTTCAGGTGAGAGTTTCGGCTCCGAATGACACGAGTTTCTGGGATTCTTCAAATGATTATTCATATTCCGGACTATCGACGAGTTCCGAGGTGAAAACAGCGAGAATTCCCGTATACGACGGTAATTCTCTGCTTTTCGGAACCGAACCGAATGGAGGAACTGCCACAACCGCACCGACATCCGCTCCTACAACTCCTCCGACAAATACGACTGTTCCTACATCTGCCCCGACAGCTCCTCCGGCGAACACAACTGCACCGACATCCCCTCCCGCGAATCTCGGTGATGTCAATAACAACGGAGTCATTGATATTGTAGACGCATTACTTATTGCTCAATATTACGTGGATCTGAATCCTTCCAACTTTGATGTTTCAAGGGCAGATACAAATTGTAACGGAAGTGTGGATATTGTTGATGCGCTTCTTATCGCTCAATATTATGTTAATCTGATATCTCAGTTCTGTTAAGGAAACTGATCGGATTAAGTGTGGACTATGATAAAATCGGGCTGTCCGGATCTCTCCGGCCGGATATCTCCGGCCGGGTTCCTCCGGCCGGGTTCTTCCGGCCGGCTGTTTTCGGACAGCTTTTTTTTATTCGTCTGCCATGTCCGGATTTTTCCGGACGGATCTCTCCGTCCGGAGTGGCATACATTATTTCTTTTTCTTATTTCGTTTCTGGATATAGAGGTCGCTGTCTGCGTCTGAAATAAGGTTCTCAAAGGTTTTTGATGAATCATTATTATATACTGCAAATCCCATACTGATCCCCAGTTTATAGGGCTTTTTC
>JAFGRV010000422.1 GCA_016934975.1 Spirochaetales bacterium
CACTTCAATCACCTATTGCCCTACCCAATCGAGCCAGTAATCTCCCAAAACACCCCGCAAACCCTTCCGTGTTTTTCCGTGTCCTTCCGTGGTGACCCACATTCTCCCCTTTTCCTATTCTTTCTCCCCCCTCCGTGCCCCGGGCAGCTATGGTATTCATTTTAAACGAGATTTCTCAATTTTTTTTATTGAAGCGCAAAAGGAAACTTATAGCACCTCAGATAGTCACTCTGCCTCATTAATACAATTCACTAATGTATCCACATCCGGTCTTGAAAAAAGACTGGCAGTGATAACTACAATCACAAAAGGTATGTAAAATGTCGCATTGCGATACATTATCGATCCGATAAAACCAAAGATACTCCCGGATTGAATGAAGCATAGGGATATCATATAGAGGGCTGTAACTTTTTGGGTTTCAATTGAAACGGTTTTTTCTTGATTTGTAATAACAGTACCGGATATTTGAACAGTTGATTTTGTCATTGATGCCAGGAATTTGTTTTTATAAATATTTATATTCGAAAAGCATGCCCTGGCCAGTTTACTCCCGGCAATTGAAGAGATAATACACAATAAAAAAAATAGGATGATTACAGGAGAAGAGAGGATTGCATCAATTGACAATTCATTAAACATAGTTTGCTTGAGCAGAATGAATAAATATATACCGATAGTAGCGATGCTGCCGAAATAATAAAACTGTAAGATGGTCCTGAACTTTTTATAATTATTTTGCTCTTCCATATAATTTTCCTTCCTGATCTGATTTGATTTGCACCTTAAATTGTATATAACCGGATGAAACAAATCAATATACATTTCATTTGAAAACTTATTATTAATGTAAACCATTAGTTTCATCTTTTAATTCTTCATCTAAATGGTCTCTACATGATTGCATTATTCACCTCCCAAAGATTCCTCATCAAATCGTTCTAATAAATCCTTTCTCTATTTTATTGATTTCTCAATTCACGAATACCATCTTTTAGTAAATCAGCATATGGTCCGGGGAGAGTTGGTCTGTTTTCTTCGAGGAGACTAATAAAGAATTTTCCATTTATTAGTCATAATTGAACATTTCAGGATGTAATTGAGGTTGTCCCGCAACCCCAAACAAGGTTGGTGTCAACACCTAAATTATATAGAAACTAAAATCCAATAAATAATAGCAACTTTACAAACGGAATCATTACCTATATATTAATACTGTACTTATTTTAATATCACTTTTAAACATTAATAAGCGGGGATACTGTTATGAATAAATTCTTTCTTTTATCAATCATACTTTTACTCACCGGCATAAGCGGGATATATTGCCTTAACCAGCCGGAGATGGTGATACAGATGGGTCATTCCGCGAGTATAACGAGCCTTTGTTTTTCACATAATGGGAACTATATTCTTTCCGGGAGTTATGACGGAACGGTGAAACTATGGCATACAAAAACAGGGAAACTCATCCGCACCTTCGGGACTTCCGAAAAAAATCGTGTTATGACCGCGGTCTTTTCACCGGATGACAGCTCCATCGCCGCGGGCTGTATGGGTTCTGCGGTAATTGAACTATGGAACCTTGAAACAGGCGAACGGAACGGCAGATTCCTGACCGATTCCACGGGCACTATTTTCACCCTCGCCTATTCACGGGACGGCAGGTATTTAGCTGCCGGGGGTGATGCCTGGGGCGGGGGACGAGGTATCACGGTATTCGAAATACCAACAGGTAAGAAAATATCTTCTTTTGAGACTGATGTGTTTTACATGGAAAAACTGATATTTGATACAACCGGGAACCTTCTTTATTCTGCCGGGGAGTACAGGGGGCCGGAGGAATCGCGGTTCAGGGCAATACAATGGGATATAAAGACCGGGAAAAACCTGAAGACATTGCACATTTCTTCCGACCGGGTTTCTTTTACACCGGATGGTCTTTATATGCTCTCCCTTGAATACGGGGGAGCCCTCACAATGACGGATATGAAGACCATGAAACAATATAAATCGACCCGCTTTACATCCATGGAGGACCTGCTTTTTACATTTTCACCGGATTACGCCTACACTGTCATTTATGATCTTGAGCTCAAGATCATGGATTTTACAACAGGGAAAAGACTCCACTCCCTGCAACAAGGCTCATTTTTAAAAAACACCATCGCAATCTCCCCTGACAGTACTCAAATTATTTCCGGAGGAGACGATTTTAATCCTCACATTACGATGTGGGATTTAAAAACAGGCCACCTTCTCCGCAGGTTTTCAGGACAAATCTATCCTGTTTTTTCTCTTGATTACCTCCCTGAAAACCGTCTGGTTCTTTTTGGGGACACCTCGTATAAAAACCCCCACATATGGGATCTTGAGACCCTTACCCTCTCTTCTCTTGATAAAAAAAACAGTCTTTACAAAATAACCCACACCCCGGATGAAAAAAAAATCATCACGGCGAGTGATACAATTACCTGCCGGGAAACAAAAAGCAAAGCCGTTTTATGGTCCTTTTTAACAGAGTCTTCCGACCTGGCTGTTTCCCCGGACGGACGCTATTTCGCCATCTGCAATTCTCCCCCGGATTCCGATGAAAAGAAAAAAATCCGGTTGTATGATACAGATACAGGAAAACTCATCCGTGAACAACAAGAGGTCCGTTATCCGGTTCTTCTTTCCTTCCTTAATAAGGGAAAGACTATCATCACTGCTGCGGATATCTTGCACGAAGGAAAGGATGATGACTATTATACAAATAGTATCTCCCTTTTTGATTCAAATACTGGAAATACACTATGGTCACAGGAGAGCAGCGATCGTATTAAAATTGAACACCTGGCAGTATCTCCCGATGGGAACTATTGTGCATTTATTCTTCGGGAAAAGGAATTGTGGGAGACAGAGGTTGATGAAGAAACAATCACACATATAAAGTACTCCTACCGGATTGAAGTTTGGGATTTCCATAATGGTGAATTTTCAGGTATTCCATACACAACCGGCAACCTCCCTGATTACCCCACCACCCTCGCGTTTACCCCGGACGGGAAGCACCTGCTCACCGGGATGGGCGGGAGTATCCGGTTCCTGGAGTGGAAGCCCGGGAAAGACAAGCTGATAAAACAGGTAAAAGAGATGGGGAATAATCTTTTTTATATATCAAAACTCATCATGAGTCCCGACGGGAACGCTCTTATAAGCGGGAGCAGTGACGGGACCGTCCGTTTCTGGGATGTAAACACCGGGGGATATGTGGCATTTCTTTCCGACTCTGCAAAAGGAGAATGGCTTATCTTTACTCATGACGGATACTGGGACTCTTCCGGTGACGGGGGAGATATGATTGCCATGGTACGAGGCACGGATATCTGGAATATCGACCAGTTTGCAGCAAAAAACAACCGCCCGGACATCATTCTTAAACGCCTGGGTTCAAAAAACAAGGAACTCATTAATCATTTTTATAATCAGTATTTAAAAAGACTCTCCCGCCTGGGTCTCAAAGAAAATCAATTACAAGTGGATTACACTATTCCCGAAGCCCTCATTACTTCTTCCCGCATCGATGGCAAGCACATTACATTGGATCTGGGGCTTTCCGATCCTGGAAAAGGCCTGAAATCCTATAATATTTACATTAACGATGTCCCTCTCTTCGGTCCATATGGAAAACCAATAACGGGGAAACAGACATCCGTCACTGAAATGACAGAACTTACCTCCGGTCCCAATAAAATTGAGGTAAGCTGCCTTAACATGTTGGGGAGTGAGTCATACAGGGCTGTCATGTTCGCAGATTACCTTGGCACGGTCAAAGGAGACCTCTATTTTATAGGATTCGGCGTCTCTCATTACAAAGACAAACATATCAACACCTTAAGATTCTCCGGCCATGACATTCACGATACGGAAATGTTATGTAAAAAAATGGGAGATACCTACGGGACGATACATACCGCAACCTACATAGATGACGATGTCACTGTCGCGTCAATCAGGAAGGCAAAAACCCTTTTATCCGGTTCTTCCCCGGATGACACATTAATACTCATGATTTCCGGCCATGGTCTTCATGACACGGACAAAGAGGCCACCTATTATTTCCTGACCCATGATACCGACCTTGATAATCTATCCGGAACAGCAGCGGATTTCAGCCTTGTAGAAGAACTCCTCCATGGAATTCCCCCCCGGAAAAAACTTTTTCTCATGGATACATGCGGCTCCGGTGAAATAGATGAGACAATTGTACAGACGAGTTCCGGGGTGCCGGGAGAGAAAGGTATTATAAGCAGGAGTCCCTACACTGAAAACAAAGGAGTTAAAATCCGGAAAAATCGAAAGCTCCCCAGAACCTACCTGAATGATACGGACAGATTCATCTACAATGATCTTCTCCGGCGGTCGGGGGCGGTGGTATTTTCCTCCTGCAAGGGGGGTGAGGTCTCCTATGAAAACGAAAAATATAAAAACGGGATTTTTACCGAATGGCTGCTACGTGCATTTCAAAAAAACGGCGGGGATAAAAACAGGGACGGAAGCATCGATATCGACGAACTGAAAACATACCTGATTTCACAGGTTGTCACGGAAACAGAAACCCCTGCAAACGGCTATCCCTCGCCTCAGCATCCCACCGTCGACCGGGACAATATTTATCTCGAGTTGCTGCTCCCCGTTACGGAATAGCGTATACATAATTACCGACTGACAGCTTTATGAAAAACAGGCAATGATAATTTTAACTAAAAATGTTGATGAACAGGGTATTTCAGTTATTGGGTCGAAACCATCAATATATCACTATAAACTTTCAACAGGTTATATGCTCACAGTCAGTAATAGTGAATAGGCTGAATTTATCTGTTTACTCATTTCAAGCCCCCGGGGATTGATATCAGGATGATAGTGCTTCATCAAGTATTTATACTGATGACGTAATTGCTTTTTGGTAAAGTGACATGAGGATAATTGCATTATTTTTCTTGCATCCCGGATCTTACCAGCGGACTCATCTTCTTCCATTATTTCCGGACCGGTGTGCGTACCACCACTTACTGTTTTTAAAAATGAACGTAATTTTAATTCAAGACTCACAAACAGGTCTTGTTTATTTATGACATGACGAAAAAAAAGCTCATCAAAATAGGCCCCGGCTGTATTTCTAAACGCAAAGCCTGTTGTGTGTTTTTGTACATAATGATCTATCAGTTCCCGGACAACCATATCCAGGTCAAAATAATGCCCGAAATACAGTTCTAAAGCAGATACTGCTGTGCCCGTATGGTGATACATAGCCAAAAAATCCTCATATTGGGGTTGATGGTTTTTAAGGCAGCTATTTACATTATCCAGAAATAATTCCATAAGCTCCAGTCTCTGTTCATTGGAAAGGAACAACCCTGCTTCTTTGAAAACATATTCTGCCTGTTTATATGTTAAGGCTTCCAGAATTGTAATCAAGTCACCGACATTTTGGGCATTAAAAATATCAACTGCATGAGAAAAATGTATCTTATCGTTGAGCACATATAGTTGTCTGTAGAATTCGGTCTGGTCTATTTCAAGCAGGGTAATAAGCTTTTCTGTTTTTACAGACCAGAAGTTTTCCTTATTATATATTCCCTTGATATAATCAATGACATTTAAGAGTATTTGTTTTTCTTCTTTTTTTACAGACATAGAGGTTTTTTAGCGGAATTTAATAATACTGTCATATGTTTTTATTTCTCGTCATCAAGAACGATGTGAAAATGCCCCGGGTTCAAATCTTCGATTTTTAAGTATCCTTCATCGTCTGTTGTTCCTTCGGCTACTTTTTCACCGTCTTTTATAAGGGAAAATTTCTGGTTTGCAATGGGTTCTTCCGTTTCATGATCTATCAGTTTAATTTCAATCCAGTCGACGACCTCCAGGACGGGGCTCTCTTCACTTTTCACTTCCGGGCCTGTTGACGTTTCGATGATAAATACATACTCGGGGAGAGTGTATCCTTTCTCTTTCTCCTCGTCCTCACTCTCCAGATCATCCGTATCCTCGTGATATTCTACCTTCCACTCTTTTTCAATCTTATTATCTTTTACAATACCGGAAAATCGCTTGATGAAATCATCACTCCCGACCTTGTCCTTTTCCCAGATGTTAATCGATACATTGGTACCGTCATCTATATTCCGTGTCTCCGCGGTAATCATCACCACATCTTCCACATTCGCTTTCGTGACCTCTTCCCCGTCTTTCATCCATTTAAGACCGGTAATCTCCGGATTTTCGTCTTCTTCTTTTTCTTCCGCTTCCTCTTCCCCTGCGGCACCTGCGGCCGCCGGTTCTTTTTGAGCGGCTCCCGCACCATTTCCGGACCGGGATGGAGAACCTAAGGTCGTGGTAAAGGTAAAGGATGTTTTATATCCTTCCAAAGGAATAAGTTGATGCAAGGCGGAAAGAATGAAGTATTTACCGGAAAACTTCTCTCCTATTCCCTCTACCTTGACAATACTTCCCCCATGTATATCCGGATTTCCGAAGGTTGATCCCCTCCCTTTGACATAATCCCGTGTGTTCCGGGTGAGTAAATCAATTGCACACTGGTCCGCACCCTCCTGGTCCAGTGCATATTGGTCGATATGAATTGTTTTTGCACCCCCGAATTGATCGTCGATGACAGCGCCCCCGGCGGCATCAATATCTTTTGCAGTGGAAGTCCCTGTTATTACTTCATGTTTTGCCGGATTCCAGGCAAAAACCTCTACTTCGGAAATGATTTTCGAGGTATCTGCCTCGGGGAAAAACTCAAGAAGGGTTTTACCATATTCCAGCACCACATCCTCTGATAAATTCTTCTCAAGGCGGTTAAACCTGAGGGTTGTGTCATTCACGGAAAAGTAGCAGTCATACCGTTCAGCAAGAATTTGAAGATACTCATAATCACTCTTCTGATTCTGAAGGGTAAAGGGATGTTCGTAGGTAAGGTCTTCCACGTCGGCACTTAACCCCGCACCATCGGCGAGTTGAGATATAATATCTTTTACCGTTACTTCGGAAAATGCCTGATTTTTAATATTTCGCTTTAGGCGGTGCACAAGATTCTGTCCGGTGATAATGACTTGCGTGGCTTGATTCCTTTTATAGGTGCACGAAAGCCCGGTGATATCACCAATCATCAGCTCACCCATGCCGTCCTTATATCCCATAAGAATCTTTACCCTGGAACCGATAAAATAATCATCATTTTCACGCCATTCGCCATCGGGATCGGATGCATGTATGGCAAAGGTAGAAGGCGCATTAAGTCTGTCGAGGATAATTATTTTCTTTATTTCAGCTTCACGTTCCCCGGGAAGCCGGGCGTTGTTAATATAGAGGACAAAGGATGGAGTTGAGAAATCTCCTTCCGGCAAAAATAAACCTCCACAAAGGTCGGATTGATAAAATAAATTATATCCCGAATAAAATTATATGTCAAGAAAATTTGATTTTTCATTTTTGTTTATAAGTGTATTCATACCCTCCACGGATCATAAGCTTCTTGAAGCACTTTTAATAATATATTACAATTGTAATAACTATACTGACAATTTTATAAATTGTCAGTATTTCCGATTATAGCAAGGTTTTCAACTTCGTTGAAATCCAATTGTTGTTTTAGAAAGGTGATTGTTATTTCCTTTTTCCATAAGTTCTTTAAAAACACTGCTGTAGTGACAGGAAATGACAAACTTTATACAATTGAGTATTTCATTCACCCGGGAGGGCATCATGAATCAGACTACAAAAAAGGGTCATTTGTTTTCTATTATATTTATCAGCCTTGTTATCTTTTCCTTGAGTTTTACAGGATGCACGACAAAACAAGAAGCAGCGGAAGATACGAGTATCCGGGAAATAAAACCCATGGAATTTAAAAAACATGTTGATGTGGCTTCATCTTCTATCACGTATTACGATAAAAACTCCGAATTGTACGCGTCACAGACGAGTACGATTCAGGAGAGTGACGACCCTTTCCGGATCGTGGACCACGGCCCGGCAGAGGAACTCCCCGTGGAGGTCCGGAATCCCACGATCTATGTCCTTTTCTCCCAGCCGGTGGTTCCCCTGGCGAAATTAGGTGATGTGATGACAACCAGCGAGATTATGTCCATCTCTCCCCCTGTCCCGGGTATTTACAGGTGGTATGGCTCGAAAATCCTGAGTTTCGAACCCTCTGAAAAATATCTGCCTCAGCGGGAATATCGTGTTTCCATACAAAAAAGCCTGAAATCCCTCGGGGGCAAAACATTAACCGGGGAGACATCTTTTCGATTCCATACCGAATATCTCAAAATCGTTGATTTTTACCCCGGTTCACCCTACGAAGGATATTCCTTTTCGGACGTACCCTTGGCTGAGGCAAAAAAAATCACCCTCACCTTCTCTTATCCTGTGAGCATCGATGTGATAAAAAAATACATCACCCTTACATCCAAAGGTAAAAAATATAATTTCACCCTTGCCAGACCTCAAAACCCGGATGAACTCGATGAAAATTATATTTTACGGACAATTGTCTTATATGTTGATGAGGATTTCGAGAGTGATGCCGAGGTGATTGTCACCTTGGGAAAAGGAGCCCGGTCCGAGGTTGATTTTATCGGAACCCCGGAGGAAATCAGACGCACCTTTCATACGATTACTCCCTTTGTGTACAAGGAATATTCGAGCTATTCATACTCCTTTCCCCGGAGTGAAAAAGGCGATGCAAACCCGGTCTACCTTGAGTTTTCCCATTCCGTGGATAAGGAGTCGGTAAAAGCAAATATCAGTCTCTCTCTTGAGGTACAGAATCTTCAGGAAAACATTGAAGTCTGGGGGAATTATGTAAAACTCACGAATCTCCCGGTGACCTACGGGGGTTTCTATACAATTGATATGGGAAAAAAAATGAGGGATGTTTACGGCAGAGAACTTGGGAAACAGTATTCCGTAAAAATAACGGTGAGTGATGCATCAACCTATTATTACTTTCCCCACTACGGGACACGGATGCTGGAATCCTCCTTTGAACCAAAGATTATTTTTGAACATCAGAATATTTTCGATGGGGTGTGGAGGGTTGACAGGATTGACGATCCTTACTCAAGTTTTTCTTCCGAATCCCTGGGGATTTATGATTTTTCATATGCAAAAAAGAATGTAAAACATTACCGTATCCTCTCTTTACGTCCCTGGCTTAATGAGGAGAAAAAAGGTTTTGTCGGAATTTCCTGGAATTTCCAGGAGAAACGGAAGGATGGGACCAGACCTTCCTGGGGACAATATAATCTCCAGGTTCAGGTGACTGATTTGGGTATTACGACCCGGTACGGGTATAATAAAATAATCGTCATGGTTGCCTCTCTGTCTTCGGGCAAGCCGGTGAAAGGAGCACGGGTACTTCTTGACACCAGGGATTCACTCTCTCTTTATGAATATACCGACAAAAACGGGATGGCGGTTTTTTCATTTCAGGATGGAGAATACGTCCGGTATTTTACAACAAACTCGACTGTCACCCAGCCGAGAATTATTGTGGAAAATGGCACGGACAAGATTATTTTCATTCCGAATACGTCCCACGACCAGTATCACTTCGGAATATATAACACCACCACCATTAACCATGTGGAAAAATCTACCATGAAAGCCTTCCTTTATACGGACCGGGGATTATACAAACCGGGGGAAACAATTACCTACAGCGGGATAGATAGAACCCTGA
>JAFGRV010000423.1 GCA_016934975.1 Spirochaetales bacterium
GAGGGTTTTCAAAATATACATCAGGCTACACATGGAAAGCAGGCGATAGAAATTTTTACAAAAAAAAATATTGACCTTGTATTATTAGATTATAATATGCCCGATATGAATGGCGAAGAAGTATTAAATTATTTAAAAGAAAATTATCCTAATGTTCTTATTATAATGTTAAGCGACCAGACTGATAGAAATATCGTTATTTCCCTTATGCGTAAAGCAGATGATTATATTGTAAAGGCAGAGATCGAAAAGCTAAAAGGTGAGTTATTACACATTTTTAATCGTTGTTTTTCTTACCAGGATTTAAAAGCTAAAAATAAAGAACTCATGGATAAATTAAGCCAACGGAATAAAAAACTGGAAGAAGAGATTCAGATGGCCAGGAAACTTCAAAAAGAAATCTTCCCGGTTAAAATTGCGGATTCTGATGTTTTTTCCATATATATATTAGCAAAGCCGAGCGAAGCCATAGGAGGGGATTTCTTTGATGTGATCCGGCTGGATGATAAACATATTGGAATTTTCTTAGGGGATATTTGCGGACATGGTATACAAGCCGCACTCCTCTCGTTTACCCTGGCGAATGCAGTCAAGACAGCAATTAATTCGAATGAAAAAATATCTGCTAAAAATACGGTAAAAACCCTCAATTCCATATTAGTGCGACTGTTTCCCGTGGGGAGTTTTGCCGCCGGGAGTTATTTGGTTCTTAATGAAGAAACCTCTTCTGTTTCATTTTCCGGAGCATTTGAAACACCATTACTACACGTAAAATCGAAGGATAAAATCGATCGACTTGTAACCGGAAATATTGTTTTTTTGGGATTGGTTGATAATAAACAGGTACGCATTGAAGAATCTGACATTACGTTGCAGCTTAATGAGAAAATCTTTATTTTTACCGATGGTCTTGTAGAAGTAAAAAGTCCATCAGGTGAAAGGTTCGGTATTCAAAAAATTGAAGAAATCCTTAAAAACAATTCAACCGAATCGGTAAAAGATAATTGTCATCGTTTATATAAGGAAGCTAAGAATTTTGGCAAGAATTTCATAGCTGATGATGTCACGGTAATCGGGATAGAAAGAAAAAGAAAAATTTAAATCAGATCTCTTCCTTCATTTCTATCTTATCTTTGATAAAAGTAATAAACTCATCTATGGGGACACCATTTTTTTGTTCACCTTTCCTGGTTCGTACGGAAACGGCATGTGCCGATTTCTCTTTTTCTCCTAACACGAGCATGTATGGAATCTTCTGATTTTGAGCATTACGAATTTTCGCATTCATTCTATCGTTTCCGGTATCTGCAAGGACTCGTATATTTTCCGCTTTAAGCATTTTCCCGATCTCTTCGGCGTAGTCATTAAAAGCAGGAGCAACCGGTACAATGACAGCCTGAACAGGTGCAATCCAGACAGGAAAAGCACCGCCATAATGTTCAACAAGAACACCGAAAAACCGTTCAATCGAACCAAGAAGTGCTCTATGAACCATAAATGGACGCTTTTCAGTATTATCACTATCGACAAACTTCATATCAAACCTATCCGGAAGATTAAAATCAAATTGAATGGTTGTCATCTGCCATTCTCTTCCAAGGGCGTCTTTAATTTTTAAATCAATCTTCGGACCATAAAATGCGCCGCCACCTTCATCGAGCTCATATGCAAGTCCTTCTGATTCAATCGCTTTCTTGAGTGATGATTGAGCCGTTTCCCATCGGTCTTCTTCTCCGACACTCTTTTCCGGTTTCGTCGCGAGATATGCTTTTATATCCTTAAACCCGAAAGCCTTCCAAATCCGCAGAGAAAATCTTAATACTTCGATGATCTCAGATTCAATTTGATCCGGGGTGCAAATGATATGTGCATCATCCTGGGTAAAGCCCCGTACCCGAAGGAGTCCATGCAATACTCCGGAACGTTCATACCTGTACACTGTCCCCAATTCGGCCCAGCGTAAAGGGAGATCCCTGTAGGACCTCAATTTAGTTTTATAAATA
The DNA here is from genome assembly GCA_016934975.1 of Spirochaetales bacterium. Classification (GTDB taxonomy): domain Bacteria; phylum Spirochaetota; class Spirochaetia; order SZUA-6; family JAFGRV01; genus JAFGRV01. The sequence goes on from JAFGRV010000423.1 coordinate 2,004, forward strand.
AGAATATGAAAAGGACAGTTCATGGGTTTTAAATAATAATCCTGTTCATCGATACTCATTGGTGCGTACATATTCTCTGCATAAAAATCAAGATGTCCGGAAGTCTCCCAAAGCCAGGACTTCCCGATATGCGGAGAGTAAAGATAGTCATAACCTGACTGGAAATGTTCTTTTCGCCAGAAATCCTCTACAATTGTCCGGATCCGGGCTCCCTTGGGATGCCAATAGATAAGACCCGCACCTGCTTCTTCATGAATAGAAAAAAGATCAAGATCTTTCCCTAAGCGCCGGTGATCCCTTTTTTCCACTTCTTCCAGCCAGGAAAGATGACTGCGTAATTCCTTCGGAGTCTCCCAGGCAGTTCCGTAAATCCTCTGAAGCATCGGCCGTTTTTCATCTCCCCGCCAGTAGGCACCGGCAACAGAAAGTAGTTTAAATGCGCCGCTGTTCAAGTCTTTTGTGTTTTCAACATGAGGACCTCTGCAAAGATCAATAAATGAGTTTTGTGTGTAAACAGATATCTCATCTTCCGGAGGTAATTCATCTATAAGTTCTTTTTTAAAAGGTTGATCTTTAAAAAGCTCAAGGGCTTCTTTCTTATTAACAACTTTCCGGACAAATTCATGGTTTCCCGCGATGATTTCCCGCATATTCGCTTCGATCTTTTCAAGATCTTCGGGCGTAAGAGACCGGGGAAGATCAAAATCATAATAAAACCCATGTTCAATCGCCGGACCAATTGCAACCTTTGCAGAAGGAAACATAGCAAGTACCGCCTCTGCCATGACATGGGAAAAGGAATGCCTTATCTTCAATAATTTTTCTTCGCTATTAGTCATTTTACTCACTTCTTACACTTAATATTTATTGAGCTTTATTATATTAGATATAATTCTATGGGTCAAGGTACTTTCCGACAACAAGTGGTGGGGACGGAGCTCGCTGCTCTTGACATTCTTAAGTAATTATAGTTATATTGCCTTAAGTGGTTTGTCCCATCATTGATCTCTCATTATAGTCTCATTAATTAAAGTGTAAAACAAACCACATATTTAAAAATCCGGAAAGTAATTATACTTTTCCGGTATACGGCGTTAAAATACACCTTTTTTTGATAATGAAATGTGTATAATAAGAAGTCGATAAATGAAAGGAATAAATTATGTCGCACCACGGAAAAATATTTGCTAATAATCATCCACTCATAAATGTAGAAAAACCCAATCTGTACAGGGATATTTTTCCATATGATATGCCGCCACGCCTTGATTTCGACAATGTTATAGTCCCATTACATATCCCGGATTCAATCTGGATTACCGATACTACCTTTAGAGACGGACAGCAGGCACAACCCCCATTTTCAGTAAAACAGATTGTCACAATTTATGATTATTTGCATAAACTTGGCGGTAAAGCAGGTATTATACGACAGAGCGAATTTTTCCTCTACAGCGATAAAGACAGAAAAGCAGTTGAAGAATGTCTTGCATTAGATCACCAATACCCGGAAATTACAGGCTGGATACGAGCAGTTGCCGAAGATTTTCAACTCGTAAAAAAAATGGGACTTAAAGAGACTGGTATTCTCACTTCCGCATCGGATTATCATATATATCTCAAATTAAAAAGCAATAGAAAAGAGATTCTGGAAAAATATATCAAAGTAGTAAAAGAATCCTTAAGTGCGGGAATTATCCCACGCTGTCATTTTGAAGATATTACCCGGGCGGATATATACGGATTTGTCATTCCATTTGCCCAGGAACTCATGAGATTAAGAGAGGAAAGTAACATAAATATTAAAATCAGGCTTTGTGACACCTTGGGTTACGGAGATCCTAATCCGGCAAGTACGCTTCCGAGGTCAGTTCCAAAACTTGTTCACGCTATGGTCAGTGAAGCCGGCGTACCACCGGAATGTCTGGAATGGCATGGACATAATGATTTTCATAAAGTTCATGCAAATAGTGCAGCTGCCTGGTTATACGGCTGTGCAGCCATTAATTCCGCAATCTTCGGAATCGGTGAACGAACCGGTAATTCCCCCCTTGAAGGTCTTATTATTGAATATATCTCCATAAAGGGAAATGATCCCCGCATCGATACGACGATGATTACCGAACTCGCTCATTATTTTGAAAAGGCAATATATCAATTTTTGCCTCACAATTTTCCTTTTGTCGGTAAAAATTTCAATGTTACCCGCGCCGGAATTCACGCGGACGGAGTTATAAAGAATGAGGAAATATACAATATTTTTAATACCCAGAAATTGCTCAACAGACCTATCGGTGTCCTTATCACCGATAAATCAGGTATTGCCGGCATTGCCTGGTGGCTCAATTCCCAACTTTCACCTTCACCGGAAGAACGGATAAACAAGCATCACCCCGGGGTTAAGAAAATCTACGAATGGGTAACGGATCAGTACGAACAGGGAAGGACAATCGGAATCTCAGACGAGGAGATGACATGGCTCGCAAAAAAGTTCCTCCCGGATTACTTTGAAAGCGATTTTGACCGGCTTAAACAAAAAGTCGGTGAGGTTGCGGAAGATGTGATAAGTCCATTAAGAAAAAACAGCGTACTTATCTCAAAACATGAAGGCAATATAGAATTACTCCTCCAGGAAATTATCGAGGAAAATCCTTTTATTCAATTAATCATTTTTACAGACCCCAAAGGACACAGAATGATCCATAATATTACCCAGGTGACGGATCAGGACAAATACCTTGATTTTACTAATGATGATTTCACCGCATCCGAATGGTTTAAGAGACCCGTAGAAGACGGGAAAATTCATGTTACCGATCTCTATGTATCAAGATTTACCGGGAGGCTTTGCATTACTGTCTCCAGCCCTATCTTTGACGAGGAAGATACAATGATCGGGATTGTCGCCTTCGATATAAAATTCGAGGAAGCGGTAAAATTATAATGAGAATCGAATCAATTGCATAATGAGTGATACACCTTACAACTGTTAAAAATATTTTAATGAAATGGGAAATAATCAGTGCAGAACGAACTCATCAGGACGAACATAGAAAACTTTACGGATTTTCTTAAAGATGAATCACGTACCATAGGTACAGCCGATTCGATCTCTTTTCCCGGGACTCGCCAGGATTTACATCGGATAATAAACACTTTAAAAAATGATCATACAGCCATCACGATCCAGGGATCCCGGACAGGGATTACCGGCGGGGCTGTCCCATATGGCGGCCACATCCTGAACATGAGCAAAATGAATAGAATCCTCGCTCTTTCCAGGGCTGATGGAAATGACGAGTTTTATATTGATGTACAGCCCGGACTTCTCCTCACGGATCTCCGGAAAGCCCTTGAAGAAAAAAATATTGATACATCCGGCTGGAGTCCGGAATCGTTACAGGCTTTCTCACTCTTAAAAGAAAAGGATACATACTTTTTCCCCCCTGATCCGACAGAAACATCTGCATCAATCGGCGGAATGATCGCCTGCAATGCCTCCGGGGCACGCTCTTTTCACTATGGTCCTACAAGGCAATACATTCAAGCACTCACAATTCTTCTCATCGACGGATCAACACTCTATTTGGAACGGGGAAATCAAAAAGCCTCGGGAAGGAATTTTGTGTTAACCACCGATACGGGAAAAACCTTCAAAGGGGAACTTCCCGCTTATACCATGCCGGAAGTGAAAAATGCATCGGGATATTTTATTAAAGGCAATATGGATCTCATCGACCTTTTTATCGGATCGGAAGGAACACTGGGGATTCTCCTGGAAGCCCGGCTGCGCCTTATCCCAAGTCCCAAAATCGTCTGGGGGCTTACCTGCTTTTTACCTGATGAAGAGCAAGCCATCACCTTTGTCCGGCAATGCCGGGGTGAACCCTCCTCCCTCTCACACAAACCCCTCGTCATCCGTCCCTCGGCGATCGAATTCTTTGATTCCCGGGCGCTTGCACTTTTATCAACAATGAAAACATCCTATCCTGCTTTTTCCTCACTCCCGGGGGTACCGGACCAATCCTGCAGTGCAGTCTATATTGAATTACATGCTGATAACGAAGACATCTTGCAGGATTCATTGCTCCACATTTCCACTCTTATCGCAGACTGCGGCGGCGATGAAGATTCTACATGGTTTGCCACGAGCCCCCGGGAAATGGAGCAGCTTCTTTCTTTCCGCCACGCAATTCCGGAGGCGGTAAATCTCTACCTTGACATGAAAAAAAAAGAAGGGCTTTCCATCACGAAACTCGGAACGGACATGGCTGTTGCGGATGATAAGCTCACGGATGTTTACAGATTGTATCATTCAACCCTGAAAGAGAATAATCTTCATTACGTGATGTTCGGTCATATCGGAGACAATCACATTCATGTCAATATTCTTCCGGAAACAGAGGAAGAATACACAAGAGGAAAAGCACTCTATAAATCCTGGGCAGAAAAAATTTTATACTGGGGAGGCACTGTATCTGCCGAACATGGTATCGGGAAATTAAAAAAGGATTTCCTTACGATGATGTATCACGAACAGGGGATAGCGGAAATGCTCGGATTAAAAAAAATATTCGACCCCGGAATGCTCCTGAATCCGGGGAATCTTTTTTCGTAAAAAGAGTTGTAATTTCCTGAATGCGTAACAGATTTCAGACGATTAAGACAGTATTTCATTCTCTGGGATTACTCTTAATTGTTTTAGGAGTGCTCTTACTCCTTCCTCTTCTCCTCGTATTTGCATACGGAGAAACCGCGGATAACTTTAAAACCCTGTTCGCTTTTATTATTCCTTCTTTTATTTCAACCGGTCTCGGATTAATTTTATTTCGTTTCATCAAAACAAACAAACCGAATGCGCGCCAGGCTATCCTCATCTGCAGTCTCGGCTGGATGAGCTTCTCCGCGATCTGCGGGATCCCCTTTGTTCTGGGAATTGATGCCGTGTATATTGATGGTATTTTCGAAGCTGCCTCGGGTTTCACAACCACCGGTATTACCATGTTCAATCGACTGGAATATTTACCCAGGAGTATCATTTTTTTCCGCTCCCTCATCCAATGGATCGGCGGATTGGGAATTCTTGCCCTGTTTTTGGTGATATTCTCCGGGAAAGAGAGGGGCGCCCACAGACTTTTTAGTGCCGAAAGCCACAAGGTTGATGTAGACAGACCGGTCCCCGGACTTGCAAGTACATTGAAGATATTCTGGGTCATCTACAGCGGTTTTACCCTCTTTATTTTTATCTGTCTTTTATTCGCAGGGTCTTCCCTGTTTGACGCAGTCTGTCACAGTTTTTCCGCTTTATCCACCGGCGGTTTTTCCCCCCATGACGCAAGTATCGGTTTTTATGAACTCACAGGTCATCCCAATTATATTCTTATAGAATACATCCTTACTCTTGGCATGATCCTGGGAGGAATGAATTTTCTTATTCATTACCGGATCCTGAAAGGAGATATAAAAGCCCTGGGAGATAACAGTGAAACACGATATTGGTGGGGATTTATTTTCATCTTTGTGCTCATTATTATGGCGGAACGATTTCTAAAAATTCAGGATATATCGGGGTTTTCCTTTGATACGGCCTCCTTTGCGGTGTTGGAAGAAAACTTCAGAACAGCGCTCTTTCAGACAGTTTCCATTTTAACATCAACCGGTTTCGCGACAAAAGATATCGGCGCCTCATACTTCGGACATACCGCGCGATTATTATTTCTTGTCATGATGGTCATAGGCGGGTGCGTCGGATCAACAAGCGGGGGAATTAAGATTTACAGAGTAAGTGTCCTCATCAACCTTATTAAGCGGGATATATTCAGAATCCGGGCACCCAAGAAGGCTGTTGCCCCTCTGCTCCATGACGGAAAACCGGTTGAGATGAATGAGGTCTACCGGATCTGCGGTATCTTTGCCGCGTGGATTATTTTATTGATAGCCGGTGGCTGCGTAACATCGATGCTTTCGGATTTTGATGCTTTACAGTCATTTTCCGGGATGTGCAGTGCCCTGGGAAATATCGGGCCTTGTTATCTTTCCGGACAGGAGATCATGCATCTTCACCCTGTTATTAAAATTGTCTATATATTCGGGATGCTGGCAGGCCGGTTGGA
>JAFGRV010000424.1 GCA_016934975.1 Spirochaetales bacterium
TAGCCATCATTGGCAGTGCCGGTTGAATTTGAAGAAATCGTCTGGGCGGATGCTATAAAACCGATAAGACACATAAAAATAGCCAAAAATAACATCATTTTAAATTTCTTTGTAATTAAATAACTCATTTTGTTCTCCTTAATCCTTTTATAAATAATTTTTTTGTCTTTTAATTTAAATTAATTTTAATTTATTTAACCTCCCTATTTCTTTAAATTTACTCAAAAAAAATTTTTTGCCATTAACAACAGCAAAGATTTTATGATAGCAAATAATCAATTCACCGGTTCTATAAGTCCTTCTCTCCCATATAACCAGTAAAAACAATTCCTTCATCCAATACAAAATAAATTTATTAAAAACCGCCAAAATACATCTTTAAATATTCTATATCATCTTAAATAAAGATTGGATCAGTTTTATATAGGATTTCTTGCCAGGTCACATGTCCTAAGGAGTATACCGGACATTCTTCCTATTTCCTACCAGCCATTTTTGCACTTTTCCGTGAAAAGACGGTACTATAAAGTGATATACCTCTTTAGATGACAATATCAATAATTCTTAGGTTCTTCTACCTCTCTAAGAGAGTTGCTATTACTTTTAACAAAAGTATGTAACAATTCCGCTATTCAATAGCATCAGGGAAAACATAATTATTTCCTTTTTTGCTGCTTTAGTGTATCATATAAAAGCTTTGTTTTCAAGAAATATTTTATAGTAACTTTGTAGTAGACGCAACTGTTTTGAGTTTATCATTTCCTGTTATTATTTAAGTATTCTTAATTACGCCTTTCTATGAAAAAAATGGTTTCAGAAAATGAACTACACCTCTTATAAAACTGCTGCTGGTATTCAACGGAATTGAAACACTCCCTATAATCGGAAATACTGACAATGTAATTAATTGTCAGTATATATAGCTTTTTTAACAAGAAATGGTGGTTTTCCGGATCTCAAAATCAGGTAAGAAAGAAAAAATACACACTCCCTCTTTTTTTACCTATTTCCCCTTTACGACATCTAACAGCTCTTCTGCTTTGGTGATTACCTGGGGCACACTGGTTTCCCATTCTTTCCAGCCGAGGGTTTCCTGTCCAATAAGTTGTAGAAATAATGGATCCACCCACCCGGTTTTCCCGAAATCCATATAGAGATTGGTTAAAAACCTGTTTTTATACTCCTGCCTGTACGAAACAAACCAGTTTTTTTGGATCCGCTTCAAGGTCTTCTCTCTTTCTGAAGATTCGTCCGCTGAGGCGGGACCGGAATCCATCAGATTCCGGACCTGGGAGAGCAAGTCACTCACCAGGACCTGAAAAGTCCGGCGGTCCCGGACCGTCTCCTTCCAATAAGCGAGTTCAAGAGAACCAGGTCCCAGTAATTTCGTAATCACCGCCTCATTAAACTTCCATGCAACAAAACTGACCGCCGATAATTTCCTGGGAGTATTTGTACCAAGTTTTTTCGCAGCCCATTCCCAGCAGAGCCATTCACCAAGCTGGGCATCCGTCCACTTTAAAGCAGCCATTGGAAGGGGAGATTGTTTATTTAAATATGGTCTGCAATGATACAGCAGGTCTTCCTTATAAGGAGTATTCTTTTTTTGTAATGTGCTTATAAATGATTCTTTGTCCTTCTCTAACCAGAAGGTCCTTGTTTTAATTTTATCCTCTGTTGAATATATAACTTTATATCCTAAGGTTCCCTCTGATTCCTTTAAAATCCCTTTCGGTATACGGGCTTCGGACCATCCACGTTCTATTGCAATATTTTTCAAAGCCTTTAAACGGTTCTCCAGTTTGATATATGATGTATCATTTGATTTTTCCCGGAAAAAAACCGTCTTTCCATCGACGGCCATTCCGGATGCTATGTCGGAAATAAAACCGCAGGATGTGAAAAGAAATAAAATAAGTAAAAATAATAAAATAATATATCTGCTCATAAAAAGAAGTATAGGGTATTACCACTGCGAAATCAATAGATAACAGACATTCCAGGCCTCATCCTGGGGAGCAACAACCGGTACGGCAAGCGCAACTGTCAAGGCGAACGGGACATTTTACTGGGACTATTTCAGCTATAAAGTCTCCGGTTCCGGCTATTCCATGTCAATCACCTACGACAACAAGGTTGTTGTATCCGTAAATGAACAGAACTTTAAAACCTCCGGCTCTTTCCCGGTACAGCAAGGCAAGGTATGCACCATCAGGGTAGTTGGCGGGCGTATAGTGAATCCAGGCAATACTGTGAATTTTTACGGAAGGGTGACTGTACATAATTAGTAAATTATTTTTAGTGCACTAAAACCTTGCGGAAATCTATTTTCAGGCCCGATTCAAAATTATGAGATTTCCGCAAGATTAAATGTGCCTCCGGAAATCATTGATCTTTTAATTCCAAAACACAGAAATCTGGTTTTATCTTCGATATTCACAATTTTCCCATTTTATCTATTTCTAACAAAATTCTCTTGTTTTCATCATGTTTTTATACTATGATTATACCGGATTTACTGGACAAAAGGAAGTAATTATGGAAAACCGCTGGTATTCTATTACAGAAATGACAGAATACTTAGGTATTAAAAAAGATACTCTGTATAAGTGGATAAAGAGGAAAGACATTCCTGTTCATAAAGTCGGGAAACTTTGGAAATTCAGACTTGAAGAGGTAGATTCCTGGATAAAAGAAGGCAAAGCAGCAGATAAAAGGAAAAAAGATGCAATCTAAAAGAGATTTATCTGAACGTGATATCTGTACAAAGTATATTATTCCTGCTCTGGAAAAGGCCGGATGGGATATTGAGCGCCAGATAAGAGAAGAAGTCCACTTTACGGATGGCCGGATATATGTGAGAGGGAACAAAACTAAAAGAGGCAAGCGCAATGAAGTCGATCTTAACAGCTCGGAAGACCGTCATTTATTTGGCGATATTTACGAGATTATTTTAAGAGAACTTCAAAGTGCCGGTGATTATGGGGAGTTTTACACCCCCAGGGCATTAACCGAGTTCATGACAGAAATGATAAATCCACGGTTGGGAGAAAAAGTTCTTGATCCTTCCTGCGGTACCGGGGGTTTTCTCACCAGTGTTATAGAGAATATCCGCAAGCAGGATATAAAGACCGGTGAAGATTTAAAACAATTGGAAAAAACCATTCATGGAATGGAACTCAAACCCCTTCCTTTCATGCTCTGCATTACCAATCTTATTCTCCATGATATTGAGATCCCCAATGTAGATTATATAGACAGTTTAAACCGGGAATATACCGGTATTAAACAGAAAGAACGGGTAGATGTCATCCTCGCAAATCCTCCCTTTGGTGCTTCCGTTGCAGACAGTGTTGAAACAAATTATCCGTTAAAATACAGAACTACAGAAAGTGCAGACTTGTTTCTCCTCCTAATGATCCGCTATTTAAAAGAAGGCGGTCGGGCTGCCATCGTACTCCCGGACGGCTCCCTTACTGGTGACGGAGTAAAACAGCGGATACGGGAACATTTTCTGGAATCCTGTAATGTACATACAATTGTCCGCTTACCTCAATCTGTATTCCAGCCCTATGCAAGTGTCGCTACAAATTTGCTTTTCTTTGAAAAAGGCAAAGCGACAAAGGAAATATGGTACTGGGAACATCAGCTTCCGGAGAACGTAAAAGCTTATTCCAAGACAAAGCCGATTCAAAAGGCTGAATTTGAAAGCCTGACAAAGTGGTGGCAGAAGCGAAAACCGAATAAACAGGCATGGAAAGTTCCCATTGCTGCTATAGAGAAGAATGGATTTAATCTGGATATTAAGAACCCGCATATTAAAGAAGAAGAGAAATCCTATACAAGTTCAGAATTATTGGACATGCTCCATGAATCATTTGAAAAAAGCAATGAGCTTCTTACAACCTTGAAAAAGGAGCTGAAAAATGGCTGAGCTTTCAGGATTTTATAAGGATATACGGGCTATACTTACGGAAGCCAGAACACAATCTTATTCTGCAATAAACTCGGCAATGATAGAGGCCTACTGGCTTATCGGTGAGCGGATAAATAATGAAGAGTAAAAAGGAAAAGAGCGTGCCAATTATGGTGACTATTTAATTAAAAGCCTTTCTATAGAATTACAGAAAGAATTTGGAAAGGGATTTTCAGTTGCCAATCTCTGGAATTTCAGACAATTTTATCAAACCTTTCCTGAAAAAGAGATTCTCTACACACTGTGTAGAGAATTGAGCTGGTCACACCTGCGCCTTATTATGAGAGTGGATA
>JAFGRV010000425.1 GCA_016934975.1 Spirochaetales bacterium
GAAGCAGGGACGAGTGATATTGTAAAGGATCTGTTACAGCAGATAAATGTACAGGATACCGAGTATGCACCCGCAGGTGATATGTTCGAACTCGGAGCAAAAGTTCAGGTCTTAAAGAAAGGTCTCTTTTTTCCCGCCAGGGCTAATAAGCTCTATGCCTTATATCTGCAATATAACTCTTTAGATGAAATAGATGAAAAGACAAAAACACAACTTCAGGAAAAATACTTCAGAAAAACATTCGATGAGATTTGGGATGAAACACAAAAGTTCTTCGCAAAAGTCGATCCGAGGGAGATAGAGCGTGCCCAAAAAAATCCGAAACACAAAATGGCCCTTGTGTTCCGCTGGTATTTCGGGTATTCCACCCGGCTTGCTTTGGATGGTGTTGCAGACCGGAAAGTTGATTTTCAGGTGCATTGCGGACCGGCCCTCGGTGCGTTTAATCAATGGGTAAAAGATACTTCCCTGGAATCATGGCGCAACAGGCATGTGGATGAAATTGCGGAAAAACTCATGATGGCTGCTGCAGATCTGTTAAACAGCAAATTCAGGATGTTGAATAATTCTTGAGAAAAAAGTAACTATTCAGCTATAGAATTTATATTGTGTTTAACTATCGGTATGATAAGCAATTAGAAAATAGGAAAATTGATATGAAATGTTTTTATAGAAAATTTTTTAATTGCTTGTAGCATCAGTAGTTGATTTCGAAATGTGTAAATATAGCTGAATAGTTACAGAAAAAGCTTGATTGTAAAGAAGATTGTGATTATATTTTATTCAAAGGGACTTAAAAAACAATCTACTACTGATCAATCAAAAATAAAAAGAGTGTTAAAAGTAAATTAAGCAATACCGGGAATTTGTAAAAAAATTGCCGGGGTTTGTAACACAATAGGTACGCCTTCCTGCTGCGAAAGCAGCGCCGCGTGTTTCGCGGAACCGGAAGTGAAGATATAGTTTAAATTCATTTATTAAAAAAGTAAAAAAATCAAATGTAAATTTATGTTTTTTAGATGTGTATGGAAGTTAAAAGGAGAAGAGAAATGAATAAGACCCGTATAGATAGACGAAAATCCAGACCAAAGAATTCGAGAGAAATTTTATCTTCTGATATTGCAATAATCGGGATGGCGTGTAAATTCCCGGGAGCCTCGGATTACAATCAATTCTGGCAGAATATAAGCAGAGGAGTAGATTCGATAAAAGTTATTCCCAGGACACGCTGGGATATAAATAAATATTATTCAACTGATCCCCGAAAACAAAATACGACTTTAAGTAAGTGGGGCGGCCTTATTGACGGCGAACGTCTGTTTGATAACCGCTTTTTTAATATATCACCAAGGGAAGCCAAAAATATGGATCCTCAGCAGAGAATTCTTCTGGAGGAGACATGGCATTGTATAGAGGATTCGGCTGTTCCCATGAAAAAACTCCAAAAAGGGGCTACGTCCTGTTATGTTGGAGTAATGGCGAGTGATTATTACCAGGAAGCCTGGGCATCGGATATTATCGTGGATAGTTATGCGGGTTTGGGCAATTATGATTGTATCCTCGCCAACAGACTCTCTTATTTTTTCGGTTTTACCGGAGTAAGTATGGCTGTTGATGCGGCATGTGCGTCTTCTCTCGTTGCTATTCATGCGGCCAGACAATCGCTTATGTTAGGCGAAAGCGATTATGCCTTTGCCGCCGGAGTGAATCTGACCACTCAGCCGTGGAAATATATCTCCTTTTCAAAATCGAGAATGCTGAGCCCCGAAGGGAAATGCAGAACTTTCGATAAGGACGCGAATGGCTATGTTCCGGGTGAAGGTGTGGGGATTATTCTTTTACAGCGCCTGGAAGACGCCATAAGGGAAAACAACCATATTTATGGTCTTGTAATCGGATCCGCGGTTAATCACGGTGGTACGACAAAGTCGATCACCGCACCGGCAGTAGGTGCTCAACAGGATGTAATAACCAGGGCATTAAAAGACGCGGGAATTAATCCATCATCCATCAGTTATATCGAAGCCCATGGTACGGGAACATCTTTGGGCGATCCCGTGGAAATTGAGTCACTCACAAAAGCATTCAGGGAATATCTCCCCTATGAAGTCTCAAAAAAGGTGTATGAAGAAGAGATTTTAGCAAAATGCCCGGAAGATAAAAAAAGTTTTATCACAGGATTATTTGATGACAGCACAAATAAAAAAACGGTTCGTTTATTGGATGATATAACGGAAGAGCAAAAAGATCAGCTTCGTGAAATACTCGAAAAGACCGGTTTTTTAGAGACAAGAAAAAACAGAGTATGTAAGATCGGATCGGTAAAAACAAATATAGGACATCTTGAAGCAGCCGCGGGATTAGCCGGAGTCATCAAGCTTGTTATGATGTTGAAACACAAGGAAGTTCCCCCGACGCTGAATGTCAAAACACCGAATCCTATCATCAACTTTCCCAAAACACCCTTTGAAATCGCAATAAAGAAATCCGCCTGGCTGCCGGCAAAAGAGGGATTACCGCTGAGAGCAGGGGTAAGCTCTTTCGGTTTCGGGGGAGTTAATTCACACGCTATCATCGAAGAATATATCCCTAAGAAAAAAGAGCTCGAAAAAGGAGATGAGAACAAGAAACTCTTTGTTCTTTCTGCGAAATCTCCCAAAAGTTTGAATGACCTTATAGCCGGCTGGAAAAAGTTTTCGAAAACCGAAGCTTTTGAGGCCGAATCTCTCGATAATATTTGTAAAACCTTACTCCTTGGAAGAGAAGATCTTACGTATCGCAGCGGAACAATTGTCGATACGAAAGAAGATATTATTCGCTTTTTAGGGGAAAACGATATTTCCGTGTTCAATAATAAAAATAACATGTGGTGTCTGCGTCTCGGCAATTTCCTGTGGAACGGCTCCGGGCAATGCTCCTTTCTTTTTAAACAGGGGAGTCTCTTTGCGGATAAACTGAACAGGATTTTTGATGAATGTTTTGATGATGAAGAGCGGGAATTGATGAGGAGTGAAATAAAAAGCGCATCCTGGAGTAAAAGCCAGGTAATGCGGGATCTTTTCCACCTTCTCACCGGTTATGTGTTCATTTCGGTTCTTAAAGAGTGCGGACTGAATTATGATGTCGTATCCGGGGAAGGAAACGGTTTTATCCTTGCCATGGTATTAAGCGAAATGATAACCTTATCCGATGCCGTACAAATTCTGCTTCAAAGAAAGAGATGGAACAGAATAAAGCTGAACAGACCGGTCATCCCCTTTTATGATCATGTGAATAAAAAAACCATAATGCCTTTCGATTTTGATGATGCCTATATGGCATTAATGGTTTTTGAGATGGGAAGAAAAAATAAGCTTTTCGGTCAAATCCTGGTAGACGGTATTTTCTATACACAGAATAGTAAAACATCTGTTGATGAAAAAAAGCATAACCAGGAAACCCAGCTGGGAAATATTCTTTTAGGGATGGGTGCGATCACCGAGGAACAGCTCGCGGAAACCCTGGAAATGCAGAAAGATTCGGCGGACGGCGATCCTCTGGGCGAATTGCTTGTTATGAATAAATACTGCAAGCATAAAGAGCTTAAAGAAGCCTTAAGGCAGCAGGACATTCTCCGCTACTTTGTAAATGATGTTCTCGCTCACTATGTGAAGGCGGCCCAGATGCTTTTTCAGCCGGGACAGAGCACCGGTCAGAAAACCTTTGAAAATTATCTGGAAGAATGGAATATAATTTTAAAGAAATACGGAAGGGACATAAAAGAACTTTTATACGATAAACATCTGTTTACCGCTAAAAAAGGGAGATTAAGAAGAGAGAAACTTCTTCTTATGATTATTCTGGTGAGTTCATTCCGGAGATTAAATAAAAAATGGAATCTTACGGAAGAAATACTCATCGGAGAAAAACGGTTTTACGAAATAGTCGATCTGGTTGATGACGGGGTTATTCCGAAGGAATCATTAGTCGAACTTTTTGTGAGCGAAAATCCCAAATACAGGGACATCGCGGAGATTTGTAATTCCCGCCAGCAGTTTATGAAAAAAAACAGGCCCTATACATATGTCAGAAAGCAGAATCCCAATATCCGTGAAATCATCGATGTAAATGAATGGGTGGAAGCATCAATTTCTTCAGAGGATACGGTTCCTTCTGAAACTCTCGCTTTTAATCCGGTACAGGGTTACACCTTTTCGCAGTTTGGCGAACTGTCTTCCCTGGTGGAATGTGAATACACCATTAATGTAGGGACAACATCGACTTTAGAAGAATCCTTCTATGAGTCATTACTCTATCTCTGGCTTAATGGTGCCAACCTAAAGTGGGAAAAACTGATCGATGAAAATAGCTTTATAAAGGCCGTTCTTCCCAGCTATCCTTTTGACCGCAAACCCTTCTGGCTCGAGAGAAGCAGGGATTTGCAAAAAGAAATGGAAGAGTTTGTTGATACTGAGCCGGATGTAGAATCCAAGCTAATTCAATTGGATCAGTATGGCC
>JAFGRV010000426.1 GCA_016934975.1 Spirochaetales bacterium
AGTATCAATCCGACTCTCCCTAAAAACATTGTACCTATAATAATGATTTTTCCGGCAATTGTTAATGCTGATGTAATTCCAAGGGATAAACCAACTGTTCCGAAAGCCGATGTACATTCGAAAAAATAGGTGAGGATATGTTGTTCGGAATTCGGATTAAAGAGTGATTCCGAGATAGTCAGGAGAATAAAGCTTACGAAGAGCACTATCATGGTTTTAATGACAAAAAAAGAAACCCGGTAAATGGTTGCTGCCGGAATTCTGCGTTTAAAGATTGACACGCCTCTTTGAGGATTTATTTTTCTAAAAAGAATGAGTATAAGGATGAAAAATGTAGTGACTTTGATTCCCCCTGAAATGGAACCCGATGATCCGCCGATAATCATAAAAGGGAGTAATAATAACTTGGAGAATAATTGCATATTATTGATTTTTATTGTATTAAAGCCCGCGGTCCTCGGTGTTACCGACTGAAAAAGACTGATGAGGATTTTATCTTTTAATATATAATCCTTGAGGCTATGGTTATATTCGATAAAAAAAATCGAAATACCGCCAATAAGGATTAATAACAATGTACCGGCAATCACAATTTTGGTATGTAAAGCCAGATGTCTTTTTTTTCCGGCACATCTATTAATAATATCCCGGATTACGATAAAACCGATACCACCCATAATTATCAGGACCATTATTGTGATGCTTACAAGTTCGTTACGGGCATAATTCTCGAGATTGTTTGAAAAGAGGGAAAATCCCGCATTACAGAAAGCGGAAATAGAATGAAAAAGAGCATAAAATAAAGTGTCTTCCTTTATTGTCGGTGAAAATCCGTAATATAAGATAATCGCACCGATTGTTTCAATTGTTAAGGTGAAAAACACGATAAGTTCGATGATTTTTTTTGGGTCGAATTCAATGGAGTCGATAAAATATTGTTTTATAATCGTACTCCCTTTTAACGATATTTTCCTGCTGGGGAGAACAATATAGAGGGTGGAAAAGCTGATTAACCCTAATCCCCCCATTTGCATTAAAATAAGGATGACAATCTGTCCGAACCGGGAATACAGTGCCGTATCAACCGTAATGAGACCGGTAACACAAACCGCGGAAGTAGCGGTAAATAATGTATCAATATATGTCAGCGCTTCCGGACCCTTCCACGAAAAGGGGAGTAATAAAAATAAAGATCCGAGGAGAATTAAGGTAATAAAAAATGATACGAGAATAAATGTTTCCGACCGCATGTGAGTTCAACAATAGAAGATTTCATGATATTTATCAAGGGTCTTTGGGGGGATGCAGCAATTCCCGGTAAACAACAATCCCCTTACTCGCGCTGCCTGTTCCCTGCAACACCCCCCTATGAGGTCCTCATGGGGGGTGTTTCCGGGACGGCAGCATGCAAATACCTTAGGTTGTTCACCGGAATAGCTGGTTTTGTTAGTTAAGGAGATGTAAGTATCAATTACATTGATAGGTGTTTTTGTTATCGTCGTGATATATTTTCGTATAATTCCGGCGCTAAAGGGATAACTTCCCGTTGATTTGTTAGGAGAAGAGGGTGTTGTGAAATCGTAAATACATGCTTGAACTACATTACATTTTTCCTTACAATGGCACTGGGCATATTAATTCACGGATTTATTTGAGGAGAATGTATGAGTAAAGAACATAAAGAAAATAGTGAAAATACAGAGAGCAAAGACAAGGAAAAGCCGGATAAGATTAAAAACCGTGATAAAAATGTTGAGATCATTGAGGAAATCGAAGGAGAAAAAGCCCTTGAAAAAAAGAAGGGTTTTCTCTCCCATATTTTCTCCAGGGTAAAAGAAGAGAAATTTTTCGTGCTTAAAAAAGGAGTCGGGGGAGTTATTGATGAGTACCGGGTGTATAAAGATAGAAAAGGTGAGGTCCTGGGAAAATTCGAAGCATATGAAACTGTTGTAGCGGGAGCAACAGATACCATCGAATATTATGTTCTCCTTATTCTTTCCTGTCTTATCGCAACGCTGGGGCTTTATCAGAATTCAGCTGCCGTTATTATCGGTGCCATGATTGTCGCCCCTCTCATGGGACCTCTCTTCGGATTTTCCGCGGGGATGCTCTGGGGATCGGGAAAGGTAATAAAGGAAGCTGTCACAACCCTGTTAAAAGGCTCTCTCCTTGTTCTTGTCGTCACCTCTGTAATGACTTTTTTCATACCAAACATCGTGCCGACAAATGAAATCCTCTCACGTACCGTGCCTTCGTTATTTGATGTCATCATCGCTTTGAGTTGCGGCTGTATCGGTGCATATGCCTTCGTGAACAAAAAGGTCTATTCGGCGATCCCGGGAGTTGCTATTTCCGTCGCCCTGATGCCGCCCCTTTGCACTGTGGGGATCGGGATCGGGCTTTTAAACTGGGAAATCGCCAGGGGAGCGATTCTGCTTTATGCCATAAACCTCACAGGCATTTCTATCGCGGCAACTGTTATCTTTTTCCTGGTACGGCTTCATCCGAAAGCACATGACGAAAAGGAATTCTCAAAAGCAAAAGCCCGGGCTTTGGGACAGGTTCTTATCTCTTTGATTATTATTATCCTTATATGTATTCCCCTTGTTTTTTTTATGATTACCACGTTCAGGCAAAATATCGAGAAAAAAATAATTTATGATAAGGTTTATTCCTCTCTTCCCGGAGATCGAATATATTCCATGGAGATCGAGCCCGGTCCGCGAATGAATGTTGAAATAATCCTCCTCCATAGAACCACAATGCCGGATATTAATGCAGCTGAACTTGAAGAGAGCATAAAGCAAGCCCTGAACAAGGAAATAGACCTGGAAATCTATGTTATTTCCGAGTGTAACAGGCAAGTAATGCCGGAAGGTATGTCTGATGAACCGGAAGAAGAGATTCTCCCTCCGGATCAGCCGGAAGAGGGAAACCCATTATCCTCAGGGGAAGTCGTGGAATAAGATACTTTAGGAGAATTAATAACGGTGGTGAGATTTTTAACCATTTTCTTTGTTCAACCTTTTATTTTTTTATCTGGATTAATCATCAATTTTTACTTACAGTATACTCAAGTAAAGGACATACTCCAAACAGGTGAGTATTTTTTCATTTATCGAAAAAGATACGATTTTTCCCGGGAGTTGCCGCTATAACTTTAAAGGGATAAGATTGACAGGAGCATAGTATTGTGGTATTTTGCTTAAAATCTACTGAACACAACCGGTTGCTTAATGAAAATAGTTTTTAAGTACGCCACTGTGATAAACACAAGAGGAGTGTCCCTTCTTTGTCTCGCTGCTTATGTGAGAGGCAATACAGTCAATGTATCGAAGGATGCACAATACGTAAAGAGAGGTATCTGCTCTTTATTAATATAATAACGATACCAGAATATAGTAAGGAGGAATAATATGAAACATTCATTTCTTTATTCTCTGCCAGGTATAGGTTTAATGGTTCTTTTTGCTCTCACTTCGGTACAATGTATTAGTGTTCCCGGTAATGTCGCGGATCTTATTCCGGGGAAGGAGCCCAAGGGCCTGGATGAAAAGACAATTATTGCCGGTTTAAAAGAAGCTCTTGAAATCGGAACCGGCAATGCCGTGAAAATTGTCTCTCAATCAAACGGATATCTCAAGAATTCCGATATAAAAATTATACTTCCCGAAGAACTTGAAGATATGGCGGATGTGCTTAAAAAAATCGGAATGAAAAAAGACGTAGATAAGTTTGTGAACGATATGAACCATGCCGCGGAAAAGGCCGCGGAAGGGGCTGCCGATATATTTGTTGACGCGATTAAAAAAATGACGTTATCCGATGCGAGAAAGATTTTAGAAGGTGAAGATGATGCGGCAACACGCTATTTTGAAGATAAAACAAGAGAAAAATTGTATGATGTTTTCTTTCCCGTGGTAAAAAACGCCATGGATAAAGTGGGGATTACAAAACTCTTTAAATTCCTGCTGGACACATACAACGGTATCCCCGGTGTGAAGAAGACACGTTTTGACCTAAATCTGTATATCACCAATAAGGGATTGGATGGACTTTTCTTTATGCTCGCAAAAGAAGAGAAAAAGATCCGCATCGATCCGGTTGCCCGTGTAACAGACTTGCTTAAGGAAGTATTCGGCAGTTTATCGTCTTAACGCCGTCTTCACTCACTTAAGAAAACCGCTGCTGTTCAAAGAAGGGCAGATGAAGGCGGTCTTTAATTGATACAAGATGTAATTTTACGGATTATTGGGTAATATCTCATTACTGAAAGAAAGGAATTATAATGGCTAAAAAAGTGACGAAGAGACATGAAGATCATGAACTCCTGCGGTATTGTAC
>JAFGRV010000047.1 GCA_016934975.1 Spirochaetales bacterium
GATTCTTAGGTATTATAGAGGATCAGTAAAAATAGAATATTTAAACAAGGGGAATACCGGTTTTCTAGATGTGGAAGAAATATATATCAGAAATTCTTCAAAAAGTAAAAGATAGTCATATTTCAGTTGAACAGGGATATAAACATATAATCGAATCAGTGACTGGAGAACTTGGGTTCGCTGAAGTAGATCTTTCCCGTTCATTAAGGACCGGATATCCGGAGGTTATTTTTTGTCTAAATAAAGAAGATGAGGATATCTTAAAAATTGCTCAGGCGATAAGAGCAAAAAATAATCTGGTTCTTCTTACCCGTGCAAGAGAAAGCACTTATCGCTTGTTAAGCGATAAATTTGAAGATATTGAATTTTATCCAAGAAGTGGTGCAATTACAATCGGAGCTGTAAAGGAAGAAATAGGATTGATATCAGTTGTTACTGCCGGTACATCGGATATCCCGGTTGCAGAAGAAGCTTTTGTTACGGCAAAATTGATGGGATCCAAGGTGGAAAAGTATTGGGATATCGGAGTGGCAGGTATTCACAGGCTATTTTCTAAACTCGATAAATTACGGAAGAGCAGGGTTATTATTGCTGTGGCAGGAATGGACGGAGCACTCCCGGGTGTTATTGCCGGACTTACGAGTTGCCCTGTAATTGCCGTACCGACAGCTATCGGATATGGTACGGGAACCGGTGGAATAGCTGCTATGCTTACTATGCTCAATTCGTGCGCACCAGGGGTATCGGTTGTGAATATTGATAATGGTTTTGGGGCAGGATATATTGCTTCTTTAATTAATAAGATTGGGAAATAAATATGTGGTATCTTGATGTCTCCGGGGGTATCTCTCCTGCTTCGCTTTATGTTGCAATGGTAAAGATAATTGAGAATAAAAAGCAGCAGTTTATAGATGAGTGTAATAATTATTTTAATAATATGAGTGAACTTTTTAGAGAAGCTATATCACCGGAAAAGATATTTGATCCGGTGAGTATATATAATAAATTTGAGGGACAATTTTTTCCGGAATCTGAAGAAGCAGTGAAACAGGCAGGGGATTTATCATCAATTTTAACTGCTATTATTTCATTTTCCGGCGAGAAGACGATAGGGTATTATGATTATTTACTTTATCTTTTATTAATTATTCTTTTAGAAAAAATGAATTTAAAAGAGCAAATTCGAATATTACCGCCAAGAATAAATACAAATTCGGGAGAAACTGTATTTCAACTTTTAAAAGGTATTGTTATTATTCTTGATCCACAGGGTCTTCCTGTTTCAACGATGTGTTCTGCATTTTGTCATTATTATGAGAATCTTTTTATTGCCCGGAGCGAGGGGATGCTGTTATCATTTATCAATCTTAAAGATCCTTTTAATAAAAATAATATAAGACTATTTAAATGTGATGCATATCAAAAAACAGATACCATCGATGGGTATGAATATGATGTGATAAGTGTGTTAGAAACAAATATAGATGATTCCACACCGGAGATTATTTCCGGGGCAATGACAGCGCTTCTTACTCGCGGTGCCCTTGATTATACGATTTCACCGGTGATGATGAAAAAAGGCCGAAGTGGTTTTCAGATACAAGTTCTTTGCAACCAGAGTGACTCGGAGAGAATAGCAGAAGAACTTTTGCATCAGACATCAACCTTCGGATTAAGGATATCTACGACATTACGTAAAAAATTAAGCAGACGATTTGAAAAAATACAAACGGCGTATGGTGAAGTAACTGTGAAATGTGGGTACCAGGGGGATAACCTTATTAAAGCAACCCCTGAGTTTGACGATCTTAACCGGATAGCAATAGCCCGGGGTATTCCTCTTTTTAATCTTTATTCTGAAATTATGGGTGAAATTAAAAAAGGGATTGACTGTTTTGTGAAAGATGGTAAAATAGAACGTTTGTAAAGGAGCATATGTGGCGAAATCAGTAGGTAAAGTTTTTCCAAAAGTACGGTTTTATGATCAATATCTTGTTGACCTGTATAATCGTACATGGAATTGGATAAAGGATTTTTGGAAAAGCGGAACCAGTGCGAATGGGTTTCAAGAGACGTATTTTAATTATCCTCAAAATGATGTAATAAATCAATATGAAGCGATCCTATCAACTTTTTTTCTTGTGTATTCGAATAGAATTTTTCCTGTAACACCGCTTCTTGATAATTTTTATGCAAAACAGGAACCATCCGGAGCAATTCGGGGAATATATAGCGAGAAGGATGGGAAACCGGTATTTACCAGGAAAAATCCGAAATGTGTATTACCCCCGCTTTTTTCATGGGCAGAATATAACATCTACCATAAAATCGGCTCAAAAAAACGTGTCAAAGAAATAATGCCGATATTGGAAAATTATTATACGTGGCTGGAAAAAGAGTTTAAGGTTGAGAAGAATGGCCTTTATTCTGTTCCCCTTGCTGCCACAACAATGGAAAATGCACCTCGAGGCGATATGGTATATCCTGTCGATTTTAATGTTCAACAAGCGATAAATGCTCTCTATATGTCTGCTCTTGGTGAGATTATGAATGATAAAGAAAAAGCTTATCGCTATAAACGAAAGTATTTTTCACTTAAAGTAAGAATTAATAAATATATGTGGCATGATGGGGACGGTTATTTTTATGATCTGGATAAAAAGGAACGTCAGCTAAGAGTCAGAACCATCGCTTCTTTTTGGCCTTTACTCGCGGAAATCCCGAATAAGATTAAGAGTGAACGGATAATAAGTCATCTTCAAAATCCGGATGAGTTTGGCCTTGATAATCCATTTCCCTCTGTGGCTGTGAAGAGCAGAAATTTTCATAAACAAGGTCTGGGATACCGCGGATCAATTTTTCCTCATTTTACTTTTATGGTCGTAAAAGGCCTTGAAAAATATGCCCGCTATGATCTTGCCCGTCAATTGTCTATTCGTCATCTCTACTGTCTTCTCGATGGACTTCAACCGGAAGATAATAGCGAGGGAACGCTTTGGGAAGCGTACTCTCCATCCGGACCCGGACCTGCAAAGTGGCCTAAAAAACATGATTTTCCCCGGCCACTCTTTCTTCCATATGCGGCCTTGTGTACTATCTCTCTTATGATCGAGAATGTTATCGGGTTTTATATCTCTCTTCCAAGAAAGACTATCGACTGGATAATTCCTACCCTGGAGGTCATGGGAATCGAGGATTTATCTCTCAAGAGAAATATGATTAAAATATTAAGTAGTCAGAGTGGTCGTGGATGGGAAATTAGACTCGAATCGGAGAAGCTTTATTATTTTACTATTAATATACTCGGTGAAAAAAAGAGGACATTACCGATTCCTTCCGGTAAGTGTTCGATTTTACTCGATAAATTATAGATAAAGTATTCGTAACCCGGCTGTGGCTATCGTACTATTGAAATTTGTTAACCAATTTCATTTCTTCCTTTTAATGCGCGTGCAAGGGTAATACTATCAGCATATTCAAGATCTCCACCCAAAGGAATTCCCAATGCGATTCTTGTTATTTTAATATGCGTTCCCTGGAGTTGTCTTACCAGGTATAATGCCGTCGTTTCTCCTTCCACAGTCGGATTTGTCGCGATGATGATTTCCTGTATCTGCTCATTTTTTAAACGGTCAAAAAGCTGCAGGAAAGTAAGATCTTCCGGACCCACACCGTCTATGGGAGAAATAACTCCATTAAGAACATGATAAAGTCCCTGAAATCCATGACTTGATTCTATTGCCTGAATGTCTTTGGGTTGTTCAATAATGCAGAGAATCGACTTGTCTCTATTGGGATCCGTACAGATACTGCATGGATTTTCTTCGGTATAATTCCCGCAGATATGACATGGTTTAATTTTTTCTTTCAGCTCTTTGATATCTCTGCTTAATGATTCGGTATAGGATGTATCTGCATTTAAAAGATAGTAGGCGATTCTGGAAGCACTTTTTTTTCCAAGACCCGGGAGTTTTGAAAGATGATGAATCAATCTCTCAAGTATTGTCACATTAAGTTCCCATAAATTCCGGGGGAATATTCATATTCCCGGCCAACGGTGATATTGTATCCTTCATTTTATCTTTAATCTTACTCGTTGCCGCAGTAAAGGCTGCTTTAACGAGATCTTCAAGCATCTGAGGATCATCGGGATTGATAACTTCCGGTGCGATTTTAACAGTTAGAATTTCAAAACCGCCATTCATCTCGATTTTAACCATATCACCGCCCGCAGTTCCTGTTACTACAATATTTTTCATTTTTTCCTGCATGTTTCCGAGAGATTGCTGGACTTCTTTTAAATTTTTTAAAAGATCTAATGGATTTATTGCCATAGTTTTCTCCTATTCTTTTCCTTCTACTATTTCACCTTGGAATATATTTTTAAGAATTTCCACTCTCTGATCTTTTTGTTCCTGGTCATCCTGGTCTACTTTATTGAAAGAGATAAGAATTTTTACGGAAAGACCGAAGGATTCAGAGAGGATGTTTGATAATGTTGTTTTTTCTTTTTTTAATAATTCCCCGGCAAATTTATTATGTGTATTAAATACTAAAGTGAATTCATCATCTTTTAGATCCCATGATTCTACTTTTTCAAGAGCTGAAACAAGAGCTATTTTTTTTTCTGTATGAAGATACTGAATAAGATTTACAAGAATGTTTGAATCTTTTTCAACGGATGTCTCATGAGGTGATTCTGATATTTCATCTGAGATCGTCGTTTCTGATTGTAAATTCCGGGGACCTTCGAGGATATCTGACTTAATCTGCTTTAATTCTTCCAAAAGCTCCTGTCGTGTTATAAGTTTTTTTAATGAAGCAAGCCGGCTCATTAAGAGTTCAAGCTCGAATTTCTGGCTTATAGAAAACCGGAAAGTTCTATAGAGTTCAAGAAGAAGTTCCATTGCGGATTCAAGATGAGAAATTGGAAATGCATCAATGATATCCCCGGGAAATGTGTCCACAGAGTATCCAAGTATATAGTCTTTTTTAATGCCATACTTAAGAAAGAGGAGGTTTCTAAAATATTCAGTAAGATTGATAACAAACTGTTCAATAGATATCCCTTTTTCTAAAACCGAATCCGTGTACTCAAGTACTTTTTTTCCATTACCTTCTGCAATTTCCCGGACAATCGAGCTCAGTTCATCTATACCCACTATACCGAGTTTTTCTTTTATCAAAGCAAGGGTTACTTCATTTTCTGAAAAAGAGACTATCTGATCAAAAAGCGTGTATGCATCCCGCATTGAACCGGTTGATTCTTTTGCAATCCAGAATAAAGCTTCATCTTCGACGGAAACTTTAAGATCTTCTGCTGCCTGATATAATTTTTTCTTGATACCGTCAATAGAAATAAGCCGGAATGTGAATTGTTGGCATCTGGACCGTATGGTTGCAGGTACTTTATGAATCTCTGTTGTAGCAAAAATAAAGACAATATATGGAGGGGGTTCCTCGATCGTTTTTAAAAGAGCATTAAAGGCACTATTGGATAACATATGAACTTCATCAATTATATAGACTTTATAACGGGAGCTGTTGGGGGCAAAGAGAACTTCGTCCCTGATCTGCCGGATATCGTTGACCGAGGTATTGGAGGCGCCGTCAATTTCAATAACATCCAGCGATCGGCCCCGGGCAATTTCCTGGCAGGAAGAACAGACCCCGCAGGGCGTCGCCGTAGGCCCTTCCTGACAGTTCACCGCCCGGGCCAGAATCCGGGCCGCCGAGGTTTTTCCCACCCCCCGGGGTCCGGAAAAAAGATAGGCATGGGCTATCCTGTCCCGGGTCAGGGAACTTTTCAGGGTGGAAACAACAAATTCCTGCCCCGCCAATTCATCGAACAGCTGGGGTCTTTTTTTGGTTGCGGTTACTTTGAAAGCCATAGAATCTCAAGTGTACCTGAAGGGTCGACTCTGTTCAACTAAAATAAAGGCTGTCTGATAATAATCTCAGACAGCCTTTCTGGCGGGATAGAAGGATAACCTTATTTTCCCCGGTAGATGATGCGAACCTGTTTGAAGAGGCCTTCCCCTTCACTCTTGGTGTCGATATCGAC
>JAFGRV010000048.1 GCA_016934975.1 Spirochaetales bacterium
GCAGAAAGTCTTGTAAAGAAGCCGGTAGAAAAGCCCATTGTTGTTACAATAGGCAACTTTGTCTACGCGGATAAAGGAATCGGATCCGAACTTTCCGGATATATAGAGAGTCAGCTTTCAATCGCAATTACGGAAAGTGATTATTTTGAGCTTTTTGCTAAAAATCAGCTCGAAGAAATTCTGGAGATCCAGGAACTCAGTATCTCTGATCTATGTGCAGGCAAAGATGTCCGGATTGGTGAACTCGCGAGTATTGAAGCGATCATATCTGGTCAATTCTATGATGATGGTGATGATGTATTAATATTCCTGAGTCTTATCAAGGTTGAATCCGGATTAATCTCCGGCACAATCAGTTTTCCTCTGAATAAAAAATATCTCCCTTCATCTCTATCGATTCTTCCATCAAATGCAGAAAATGCCCTTACAATCATCGAGGATCTTACACAGGTTGGAAGGTCAATAGATAATTCACTGACAATAAAAGCGTGGCCAACACGAGGTATCGGGGGACGGTATTATAAAGATGAGGAACTCATCGTCAAATTTCAGGCTAATACGAATTGCTACATAAAAATATACCACATTGATGTGAATAAAGAGATGAGTCTCATTTTCCCAAATAAATATCATAAAACCAATAAAATAAAAAAAGATTCGATATACACCATACCGGACGAATCCTACGGATTTGCTTTTGTCCTTGGAAAACCATTTGGTACGGAATTTATTAAAATTATTGCTTCCACAACACAATTTAAAGATATCGAGGAAGCCTTTGCATCCCTCGGCGAGAGTGATCCCGAGATTATCGGGAAAGGATTAACCATTGAACAGCAGGAGGGGAAACTCGCAGAGGTACTTTTCAGCTACACAATAATGGAAACCCCCGGGGCTAAAGTCGAGACACAATGATGAGAAAAAATCACCCCCCCCTTGTTCATTCTTCTCCTTTTTATTATTGTAGTGGGACTACCAGGAAACCTGAAAACAGGATAGCTTTTATATTTTTTGACCAGGAGGATCACCATGCAGTATAGAAAATTTCCAAAGATTGATTTTAAAACCTCTGTTTTAGGTTTTGGAGCCATGAGACTTCCGACAATTGAAGGCTCAAAGGATATTGATGAAAAAGAAACAGCAAAAATGATATACACTGCTGTGGATAATGGGGTCAATTATATTGATACTGCATATCCCTACCATAATAAAATGAGTGAAATCGTTGTGGGATCAATTTTGGAACACGGATATAGAGATAAGGTAAAACTTGCGACAAAACTTCCTCCATGGGAAATAAAAGAAAAAGGGGATATAGACCGGATATTCGAAGAACAGTGTAAAAAATTAAAAACAGACCGGATCGATTTCTATCTTCTCCATGCCGTGAATGAAAAAAACTGGGAATTATTCACCTCATTAGATATTCTTGAATGGTATGAAAAAAAAATAGCCCAAGGCCGGATAGGATATGCCGGGTTTTCTTTTCATGATAAATTTCCTGTTTTTAAGAAGATTATCGATGCATATGACTGGACCTTTTGTCAAATCCAATACAATTATATGGATATCGAGAACCAGGCAGGAATAAAGGGTCTTCATTATGCTGCTTCAAAAGACATTGCAGTTATCGCCATGGAGCCATTGCTCGGGGGTAAACTGGTGAAAATCCCGGATCCGATAAAAAAGATATGGGCAACGGCCTCAAAGGAATATACCCCGGTGGAATGGGCGCTCCGGTGGCTATGGAATCAGCCTGAAATCACCATGGTGTTAAGCGGGATGAGTTCATTACAGCAGGTGAAAGATAACCTCGAATATGCAAAGAATGCAGAAGCGGAAATTCTCACAAAAGATGAAATCCTCCTTTATGAAGATGTCCGGGAAGCATACAAAAAATTAAGCCCGATTCCATGTACAAAATGCGAATATTGCATGCCCTGCCCCCAGGAAGTGAACATACCGTGGAACTTCAGCCTTTACAACGAAGGAGTGATGTATGACAGTGCGGACGCTGTAAGAC
Source organism: Spirochaetales bacterium (assembly GCA_016934975.1). Lineage (GTDB taxonomy): Bacteria > Spirochaetota > Spirochaetia > SZUA-6 > JAFGRV01 > JAFGRV01. The sequence continues at coordinate 2,024 of JAFGRV010000048.1, forward strand.
GTGAATATAACTTTATTCCCGAGAATCAGCGGGCAAATAATTGCATACGTTGTGGTATTTGTGAAGAACATTGTCCCCAGGAGATTAAAATCAGCGAATGGATGCCAAAGGTGTATAGTGTTCTCGCGGAAGGCCAAAATTATCCGGAATCCCTTTGACGCACTTTCTTTTCTATGTTACACTGCGACTATGTTAGACATAAATTTTATCCGTGAAAACAAAGAATACACAGAAAAGGCTCTCCTGAAAAAGATAGCCAGTATCAATCTTGATGAAATTATCGTATGTGACGATGACCGGCGAAAACTCATCATGAAAGCAGATGAGCTTAAAGCAAAAAGGAATGAAGTATCATCTCAAATCCCCCAATTAAAGAAACAAGGCAAAGATGTTGCCGGACTTCTCGCAGAAATGAAAGGGGTTTCGGACAATATAAAAGAGCTTGATACTCAACTGAATGAAACAAAGCAAAAACTGAAAAACCTCCTCGAAAGTCTCCCTAATATCCCGGAGGATGATGTAAAACCCGGCGGGAAGGAAAACAACGAAGTGATCCGGGTTTTCGGTTCTAAACCGGAATTCCCGTTTAAACCCAAAGACCATATCGAACTCGCCACATCCTGTAATCTGATCGATTATGACCGCGGTGTAAAGATGGGCGGCAATGGCTTCTGGCTTTATAAAGGTAATGGAGCACTCCTGGAATGGGCTCTTCTCAACTATTTTATCGAAGAGCACCTGAAAGACGGCTATGAATTTATTCTCCCCCCTCACATCCTTACCTATGAGTGCGGTTATACCGCTGGACAATTCCCCAAATTCGAGGATGATGTTTTTCATCTGGAACCGGAAGCAGATAAAAAATTCACCCATTTCCTTCTTCCAACCTCGGAAACCGCCCTTATAAACTTTCACCGTGATGAAATTCTCCCGGGAGAAGAGCTTCCGAAAAAATATTTTTCCTACACCCCCTGTTATCGCCGGGAAGCAGGAAGTTACCGTACACAGGAGCGTGGAATGATCAGGGGTCATCAATTTAATAAGGTAGAGATGTTCCAGTTTACGACACCTGAAACTTCGAAGCAAGCCCTGGAACAACTTATTACCAAAGCAGAAAAACTCGTAAGCGGATTGGGGCTTCATTACCAGGTATCGAAACTCGCGGCAGCCGATTGTAGTTTTTCTATGGCGAAAACCTATGATATCGAAGTGTGGATTCCGAGTATGAATGAGTATAAAGAAGTAAGTTCCGCTTCAAATGCTCATGATTACCAGGCACGGAGGGGCAATATCCGTTTCAAACGAAAAGAGACCGGAAAAAACGAGTTTATTCATACACTCAACGCATCCGGGTTGGCAACAAGCAGACTTTTCCCCGCGATCCTTGAGCAATTCCAGCAACTGGACGGCAGTGTCCTTGTTCCGGAAGTGTTACGGAAATGGGTAAAAAAAGACGTCCTTAGTAAATAAAGTTCTGTTGTGTACGTGCACTTCAAGATGATTCAGGTTGTCCGACAACTATCGGATTTTTGCAATTGGCTCATCAAACTACATTAAGAACTTTCCGGAGGCTTGTGTAAAATATTTATTAATACAACTGTTCTGTCATCATTTGGTCTATTTTTTCCATAAAACGTGTCAATCTTTGATATCAAGCTTTTAATACTTGTTTTTGCATCTGCATCCGGCTCTTTTTCGAAATAATTTTGCATAAAATCCACCAGTCTGTTATAACCGAAATAATCACCGGCCTCACTCCTTGCCTCGGTTATACCATCTGTGTATAAAAGAATTTTACACCCGGGAATAAGTTGAAAAGTAGTAGACACATAAACAGCTTCCGGAAAAACACCAAGAACCAATCCCCGGGTATCCGACTCTATTTGACGAGGATCCGTATGTTTATTCGGGTGAAAACAGATTGCCGGATCATGTCCAGCGGTACAACTGGTCATTGTCATGGTATTGAAATCAAGTATACAATAAAGAGCGGTAAAATAAATACCCGAATCTCCAAGGATAGAAGACAGGGAAGCATTGATATGAGAAAAGACCTTTTCCGGTTCCCTGTAATGCCTCGTGTAATATTCAAAATACGCCTTGAGCATTGTCGTAAGAAGGGAAGCAGCTACCCCATGTCCCGCAACATCAGCGATTAAAATGCCATAGACATGTTCATCAAGATCAAAAATATCAAAATAATCACCCCCAAGTTTTTCACTTGGTATTGAAATCCCCCAGATATCAATTTTTTCATTTGACGGAAATTGAGTTGGTATAATTGCGTGCTGAACAGTTGTCGCGATCTCAAGTTCCTCGGTCATCTTTTCCTTGTATGCCTTGAGGATTCGCTGCTGTTCGGTTATTTTTGTCATTGCACTTTCGAGATCAATCGTCACCTGCTGCAAATTATCATATCCTGCTTCGATTACTTTTTCATAGGTATCCCGTCTGGTTGTATCATGAATAACACAGAGAATAAGGCTCTTTGTACCATAAAGAAATGTAGAACAGGAAAGACTGGCAGAGAGCGTATTTCCCTTTTTATTCTTCATATCGAGCTTAAAATCCTCAATCGGTTTTTTTGCACAGAGAGATATCTTTCTTTGAATAAAAGCTCTCATCTGCTCATCCGGGAAAAGTGCCGTAAAAAACCTCTTTCCCTGTAATTCTTCTTCAGGAAAACCAGTATGCTCTTGTAAAAAGGTATTTGTATAGAGAACCTCATTGTCCGTATTGAGTAAAGCAATACCAACCAATACATTCTTCACAATATGATGAAAAATATCAATATTAGACATGGACCTCCCTATCATTTATATAATAGTACTTTGACGCTTTCTCCAATTTTACATACTATGGTCAAAACACTATCTCCTATGTAACAAAAAAATCAAGCCTATAAAGTCAAGTGTACACATAGTTTTATATCCTATCAACTCATTAATGAAAAGAATATAGAGAGTATAAAAAAAGCCCCGGGGATTGTAAACCATAAGAGGCTAAATTCTTTTTCAGTATTTCTAAAAAGCATCAAAAGAAGCCGGGTTCTTACCCGGGAAGAAAAATTCTCTTTACCGGTGTGTAAACATCATGAAAAACCATGCGGCCGCTTATGTGGTAAGCAAATGATGACAACCATCGCTGAAACTTTTCCAATTTGCTTTTCCTGAGGTGAACCAGTAAGTGTCCGAGTTTTATGTGCGCGGCAAAAGGTATCCTGGTTCGAAACTCCGGGATGGCCTCAAGCAGCCGGGAACGAAGGGTATACAAAGAATTATCAGCCGGGAAACCGGGGATGATGAGAGTTCCTGTGGAAGTTAAAAATATGCCATTAATATGAAGTGTCACCGGAGACTTTATAGTGTCATGGATGACTTGTTCCACTTTTATTGCATCCGGTTTTTTCATAGAAACAATTTTATCGCTGACGGCATAATGAGTCCAGTTTAAAATTGTTGTGTGATAACAATCTCCCGGAACAAAAGCAAAAACACATTTCTCTTTTCGGGAAAACCGGGACAGATAGGATTCGACTAATTTCGAGAACTGCCATAATCGTTTTGTAATTCTTTTATCCGGGAGAGGACAACCCAAAGCAACACCAGTCGGTTTATAATAATCAGTTTTAAGATAACATCTATCATTATGAATTGCTATTCTCTCTCGTGCCGTTTTATCAATTTCACTTTTATCAAGTCCTTTTTTATAGCAATGGTGGGATAATTTCATATAAAAAGTGCGGCATCGATCATCTTCCGGTTGCGAATCTGATAATAAATAACTTTTCATGATCCTCTCACCTCTTTATAGCAGAGCGTCCGGCTTTTTTCTTATAACAAACAGCGGGGTAACGATTCTTTCAAGGCACTTGCCATGGGAATGGTTTTTTGCTGCAGCAAATGAGAAACCTGGGATTCGGGGCATAAATAAACACCGACGACTTCATTGTCATTAAAATATATTTTATCCAATACCTCTGTCGTCACCCCCCCTACATATATATCCCGCCATTCCATATTATAAAATTGTTTTTCTTCACATGTCTCTAATTCATTCTGGTATCCGGATTTAAAATAGAGTTTTTGATGAATTAAATCCTGTTTTGAAATGCCTAATTCTTCTTCCATTTCTTTGTATGCCGTGACTATACTATCACCTATACCTTCCCCGGAAACATGTCCCCCCACGGATATATCAAGCTCACCCGGTGAATCTGTTTTTGTCCAGCTTCTTATCTGAAGAATAAATACATTTCCCAACTTTGAACTTTTCCATTCCAAAAGGACATGAACACATTTATGCCGAAGTCCGAATAAATGACAGAGCCACCTCGGGGCTTTAGTATCTTTAATCTTTCCTTTTGAGTCTACTAACGTAAAGATTTCTTTCTTTTCATGGGGCCGCAGATCTTTCCTGAAAGGTTCCCATTCCTTTACGAGTTCATCAATCTCCTTCTGCGAAATAGTGTCTCCATACAACAACGAAGAACGGAGTTTATCTAATTTGTCAAAATCATGCTTTGTTGCCGTTTTATCATCCAATGGAAGTCCCTCAACTTCAGCCTGAATCATATTAAACAGATGAATATACCTGATTCCAATGTCCTTCTTCATGTTTATAAATATGGAGGAATTGCAGATCGAGTTTTTTATCGTCATGATAATCAGTCTTAAAGAAATTTCTCTCGTCGTGTTGCCGGTGTTCCTGCCTGAGATCTACTTTAAATAACGCTTCAAAATCATTATCCTCTGTTTTTTCACGCAAAAATTTTATAAGATCCCGGTTTGTCACAAATTTTATACACGCTTCCGTCCCCAGCCCGTGATTACCGCCCAGAATTAATACTTTATTCTTTTCTCCTCCCGGAAAGGGATTCGTCACCCTTAAAATTATTCCATAATCTTCATCCAATTGCATCGGGTCACCGGAATCTATGTGCCTGCTCTTCTGAATTTGTGCGGGGTATTTCATCCCCTGTCGTGATTCAATACACTTCTCGCTTTGCTCTCCTTCATTAATCACTCCATAAACGAAGGGTAATCCGGATTCTTTAAGAACACCCATAATCTCATTACATATAATATTTGCATGGGTTGAACCGATAAGGATGAGGTTTGCATATTTAGGAAAATCGGGAATAATTAATTCACCGCTGCCATTCTTTCCCGGCATGAAAACACCGCCATGAATAATTTTTAATTTATTCCGTAACAGATCCAGCTCTTGCTCCAGATTTACCATGGCGGAAAACTCATTATAACTCACTGTAATTGTATGACCTGTTTTTCCCGTCGGTTTTCCCTGTTCAAATTCAACGCTTGGCTTTGCGGATAATAATACATAGGTATTCTCCGACCTGTTTCTTTCATTAATAAGGAATCTCCAGAATGCAGAAAAATCTATCATTTCAATTATTTGATCTATAAGGGCATCTTGCTCAGTCGGTCCGGGGATTTCACAACTCTGCAACGATTGCAAAATATCGATCATCTCATTCGCTTGTATAAACATACGCCCGATAATGATCCGCTTTTCAAGGCCTAATGCAATTCCCGCTTCAATCTGGACCCAATTGCTGGTATTTGAATTGGGGGTTATGATAAATAAAATAAGTTTGGAGAATTTCAACGCTTCCATGATTTTATTCTTGAAATCCGATCCCAAAGTGATATCCAGCTCTGCCATAAAACATCGAACACCGGCACGATTTAACCGTTCGTGAAAATATTCCGCTATCGTATTATCCTTATGTGAATAACTGATAAAAACATCATATTTCTCAACCAAATTATATCACCCCCCCCGGTTCACTCAGTGAAACTCATGATTTTTTTATTTTATTATTTTTTAAAATCTTATTCAATAGAGATAATGAGGGAAATCAATACTGTTGATATGATTTTCACAATTGGTTTCGAAATTCTTCAATCGCCTTATTTTACCTGTTATTTTAAAAAAAGAAAAAGAAACTACGGATTCAACAGATTTTAATCGGATTATACGGAGAAGGAAAATGGATTCATTGGTTTTCTTTATATATCAGTATGCCTCATATATCGTATATGTGTAATCATCACCCCCATATATATTGTAACGAGGTTATTGGCCAACCTTGTTTGGAGTTGCGGGACAACCTCAATTGGCTTTCCTTGTTTTTGCAGTACAGATTCACACCTCTCTAACAGCTCCTGTAACAAGCATTGCTTTTTCACTTACGTGTGCGGACAGTTGTTTGCTCTGTTTATAGAACTGATTCTGCCCTTCACATGATAAAGTTTCTATTCGGTTACATAGGTATTTTGGGTGTTGATAGCTTCCTAAGCAAAACTTTTCAGAAGAAATTAAAGTTCTCGAAGTAGTAACGGGAATACAATCAAAAGTACTATATATATACAAACTATCTCTATTTCCACTTGACATTAATCTGTACTAATTGATATTATTGTTTAGTATCTCAACATTTACATAGAAAACTTGGTTAAAACAAAGATATTGAGATGAAATTTTATGAATTTAACAGAAAGTGCTTATATTTTTATCAATCAAAAAAAATGTTTTTTTTTGATAATAATAGAAATATTAATCTTTCTGTGGTAAACTAATCAATACACCAAACAAAAGGAATCAAAAATGAGCAATATTTCTATCAAAGCACTTTGTAAAGATTATTATCTAGGTAAAACAATAGTACATGCCCTCAAAAACATCAACCTTGAGATTGCGACCGGATCTTTCGTCTGTGTTGCAGGACCTTCAGGAAGCGGGAAAACAACCCTGCTTAATATAATTGGTTTAATCGATGAAGCGACTAAGGGAGATGTGCATATAGCCGGAGAGGATATTCAGGCATTATCCGAGAAACTCCGTACCCGTTATCGTAATCAGACCCTGGGTTTTATTTTCCAATCCTTCAATCTTATGCCTGTTCTGAATATTTACGAAAACATCCATTTGCCCCTGATATTGCACAAAGAACTCTCCAAAAAAGAGAAGAACGCGCGTATCATGGAACTGATAGAGGCTGTGGGTCTAACGGAATATATAAAGCATAAGCCCTACGAACTATCCGGAGGCCAGCGTCAGCGGGTCGCCATAGCCCGTGCCCTTGTGACACACCCGAAAATAGTCCTGGCGGATGAACCGACGGCTAACCTGGATTCAGTAACAGGAAGCGAGGTTTTGACCCTGATGCAATCCATAAATAAGAGCCGTGGGACGACATTTATCTTCTCATCCCATGATCAGCACATTATGGACCGCGCCGAGCGTGCCATTCGTTTAAGAGATGGGAAATTGGAGGAGGCATAATGGAACAGCTTAAGCTTTGTTTTAAAAATATGTGGAGAAACAGCTGGCGCACAAGAATTATCATCCTGATTGTCGTCTTTGGCACGTGTCTTACGTTTATCTTCGAAAACCTCATAGAGGATATATCCCATGCGCAATCGGACATGTTCAGCCGCTCTGTTCTGGGCCATTTTCGGATTCTCAATGCCAATATAAATGTAAAAAACAGTTTCGGTTACTATTTTTACAAGCCCGAGGAGATGTTGAAACCGGAAGAAATAACCGAACTAAAAAAATATTTATCGGGGATTAAGGAAGTAAACGGATACGAGGAGCGGATTATATTTTACGGATTATTATACGGGGATGAGGATACGGAAGAAGGATTCCAGGGAACGGCTATGGATATGGATAATTTTAATCGTAATTTTACGGATCTCTATTATGCCAAGGGAACACCCATTAAATCCGGAGAGGAATCGGTCTGCGCAGCATCATTCTATGAATATGAATGGAAGGATAGCAAGATAGTGGATGTGGGAAAGGAATATGTCTTTCTCATCCCGAACTATCACGGGGAGTATGTGGATCGCTTTATAACAGTAAAGGGAGGGATCGATTACCGGTCCATGCCCAAAGAAAATATGGGTTTTGGAAGTATGTTCTTTGATCTGGATACTTTTCGGAACATGACAGGGTATGAAGAGGCGATGGCCTCGGAGCTGGTCGGATTTTTAAAGGATGCACGACAGGAAGCGAAGATATTAAAGAAGGTGGGGGCCTTTCTGAAAGAAAAGTATCCGCACCTGCAAGTCGTATCATGGCGGGTATATGCACCGATATTCGGAGAAGTTGTGGTGGGTTTTGATATACTCATGAAGGTGGTGGAAGGGATTCTGTTAATAATCTGTATATTATTAGTGGTAAAGCTGACAACCTTTTCGATAATAGAACGCTATAAAGAGATAGGAACGATGCGGGCAATCGGGTTTTCACAGGGGAATATAATCTTTCAATTTACAACTGAAGGTTTTTTGACAATAGCGATAGGATCAATAATAGGATTTCTCCTTGGAGCATTAATAATATATACCCTCCACAACACGGGAATAAGAAGCGATGTATCCTTTTTGGCCTATGTAATCGGGAGGGGCTTTAAACCGACATTCTATCCTGAAAAGATAACGTTTATAGTGATCACCTTTTTTATAGTATCAATTGCAGCGCCTCTCCTCCCCTCGATTCGAGGAGGACGGCTATCAATCCTGAAAACTTTGGAGAAACGGTAACTATGGAAATATTTAAATATATATTAAAGAATATGAATAAACGCCTGGTACGTGCAGCCTTTATCGTAACAGCCGGAATTCTCACGGGATTGGTTATGGTCTTTACGCTGAGTCTCGGAGTATCTGTGACAGAAAACAGCAAAAAGGACATTGTAGCGAAGTTGACCGGTCATATTTGGATACCGTCAAATAAGGGTGTAATAGAATTTAAAGAAGAGAATAAAGAACAGTATGTAAAACAGGCAGAGGCAATCCGGAATTATTTTGAAAATAATACGAATACCGAGGCCCTTGTGGGCTGGTACAGGGGTTGGTTTGAGATCCAAGCCGGGAATACCCGGTTTTTTAACCTGTTTACGGCAACGGATTTTGAAAAAGATGTTCGATACCGGGATAGCTGCGAACTTACGGAGGGGACATTTCCGTCGGAGAAAGAACCCTATTCCTGCTTACTTACAACGGGATTAGCGGAAAAATACGGCCTTAAAACAGGTGATACAATAATTATTTTTCTTCCTTCTGCGTTTGGTGTGAGAAATGCCATGGACTTTGTCATAACGGGAATCTTTCGTCCTTCCGCCCCCTATTATGAGGGTGTAACGATAAATATTGCAGATTGTTTGGAAATGACCGAGTTAGCGGGAATATCGCCATTTTATAAAGCGTATGTAAAAGACGAAAAGCTGATTGGTCAAATGGCAGAAGAGTTAAGATCACAATTAACCGACTTTCCCGTGGAAGCGTATACGGATGATGCGTTTATAAGATCATTACTTGCGTCCGGTATGAGTTTGACGGTTTTCTTCGGGGGGATGGCATTAATCCTGTTTTTTGCATTACTCATCGGGATCAATTCGGTGATAATGACGAACATATTTGACCGGCGTGATGAAATCGGAACCCTGAGGGCCCTTGGTTTCCAACGCGGCACGGTGAGAAATATCTTTTTTATAGAAACAGTCCTGCAGCTCCTTATCGGCTATATCATCGGCGCATTACTTGTTGCGGGAATTGCAGTCTTCTACGACATAAATCTGGTAAGACCTCCTTTACTTGTCCTCGAATATCTGTTCGGCATGACACGCATGAGTCTTACTATTAATATATATAGTGTAGTAATTCCTTTTCTCATACTTTTTGGAATAATGACCCTGACGACGACAAGAACCATAGGAAAGGAAACTGAAAAACAGGCTGTTGATCAGATGGCCAATCGTTAAAATAATTTTTAA
>JAFGRV010000427.1 GCA_016934975.1 Spirochaetales bacterium
AAAATACTGAAAATTAATATACCGCCAACAGTAGAGAATAATGATAAAATCCTGATCGTGAATCCATCATCTGCAGTGATTGTACCCGGATCAATGACTCTCATAAAATTCCACCACATTTGGGCCCCAAAACCGCCTTGCATATCATCCGGAATATTTTCTCCCCGCAATACAATGCTTGTGGCAATTGTTCCAATTAATAGAATTATGAATACAATAATAGTGAGTCCGAGGATTTGACTTAATGGATTTTGGGTCATGAAGTTGTCGAATTCATATACTATCTTTTCTTTTAGTTTTCTCATGTACTATCTCCTGTTTTACGGCCGGAATATCATCGTTGAATCTTCCCAACAAATCAAGGTTTGATAGATTGTGGCTAAAAAGGACAGGTTTTTATAGGAAGAATACCCTATTTCTCCCCGCGTTTATCCACGACACGCCGTACCTTGTCTTTATCTTCTCCCCGGATACTTCCCGGTTCGGCGAGGTGAATTTTTGCCTGAACATCTATAGTTGTTTCTATTTTAGAGGCGATAGAATCGCGCAAGTTTTCAAGATAACGAAGCTCATCGATTCCCGGAAGGCTTTTTGATATCTCTACCTGTACTTCCATTGAGTCTTTATCCTCTTTTCGCTCCAGAATTATCCGGAAATGGGGTGTGATCCCTTGAGTATTCAGAAGGATTTCCTCGATTTGCGAGGGAAGTATTTTAATTCCTTCGAAAAAGATCATATCATCGGTTCTCCCTGCAATTCTTGAGATTCTCACCGTTGTTCTGCCGCACCCGCATGGTTCATTACTGATAATTGATGCGATGTCTCCTGTCCGGTAACGGATAAGGGGGAATCCTTCTTTTGTAATCGTGGTAAAAACAAGCTCTCCTTCTTCTCCCGGGGACAGAGGTTCCAGGGTTTTTGTATCCACAACCTCGACAATAAAATGATCTTCGTTGATATGAAGCCCATTATAAAATTCGCATTCCCCTGCCACACCGGGGCCGATAATCTCGGTAAGTCCGTACGTATCTTTTGAACTCAGGTGAAGGCCCGTCTCTATTTTACTCCGCATCAATTCACTCCAGGGTTCCGAACCGAAGATACCGACCTTTAAAAAGAGATTCTCCGGGTGTATTTTTTGTTCTTCCAACATCCGGGAAATATGAAGGGCAAAACTTGGGGCACAGGCAAGTGCGGTGGTTTTGAAATCCTTCATAATGAGGATCTGTTTTTCGATGGGAGAGGTTGATGCGGGAATCACGGAAGCCCCGATGAGTTCCGCGCCCTGGTGGAAACCGAATCCCCCGGTAAAAAGGTCGTAATGAAAGGCGATCTGGACCACATCATGTTCGGTAATACCGGCAGCAGCAAGGATCCGGGCTGTACAATCGGTCCAATGCCGCAGATCATTTTTTGTATAACCCACAACAACCGGTTTTCCTGTTGTCCCGGAAGTCGAATGAATCCTTACAATATCCCGCAAGGGTACCGCGAACATGTCGTAGGGGTAGCTTTTATTTAAATCGAGCCTTGTGGTAAAAGGAAGATTGCGTAAATCTTTTTTGGTTTTGATTTTTTCGATATTTACTTTTTTATCGTCGAACACTTGTTTGTAGAAAGCGACATTACGATATACACGGTTTAATGTCGATTGGAGGCGTTCGATCTGGAGCTGTTCCATATCCGTCCGGGACATCGTTTCCATATCTTTGTTAAATATCATTCATATACCTCCTTATATAGAGATTAGTCAGAGATTTTCTTATAATCTTTTCCCAAATACGCCCGTTGTACATCATGGTTATTAAGGAGGTCCCGGGATGTACCCTCCAGGACTATCTGGCCTGTTTCCATAACATATCCCCGGTCCGCGATACCCAGGGCGGCTTTGGCATTCTGTTCAATCAAAAGTATCGTTACCCCATGGTCCCGGAGTTTCAGGATCGTCTGAAAAATATTTTTTACAATAAGAGGGGCTATACCAAGGGAAGGCTCGTCCATCATTAAGAGTTTGGGTTGCGCCATAAGGGATCTCCCTATGGCGAGCATCTGCTGCTCTCCCCCGGAAAGGGTCCCCGCGAGCTGGGATTCCCTGTTTTTTAATATGGGAAAAAGTGTGTAGATTTTATCCAATTCATCCATGGCCTGCTTTTTTTGTCTTTTTCTCAAATGAATATACGCCCCGAGGATAAGATTCTCTTTTACCGAGAGGGTATTAAAGACCTGGCGTCTTTCGGGGACCAAAGAACAGCCAAGGGAAACGATTTTTTCCGTAGAAAGCTGCCGGATTTCATGATTATCAAATATAAGTTCCCCGGATGTCGGTTTAATGACACCGGCGATGGTATTAAGGAGAGTTGTTTTTCCGGCACCATTTGCACCGATAATCGTCACGATTTCATGAGGAGATACATGAAGGGAAATTCCTTTTAAAACCCGGAGTTTTCCATATCCGGATTCACAGTTTCTTATTTTAATCATCATCCTCACCAAGATAAATATTTATTACTCGTTCATTCTTCTGAATTTCCAAAGGAATATCTTCTGCCAGTTTTTTCCCCTGGTCTAAAACAAGAACTTCATCGGAAATTCCCATAATTAAAGAAATATCATGCTCCACAATAAGGACAGTAATCCCCCAGGATTTAATTTTTACAATAAGTTCCGCAAGTTCTTCGGTTTCATAAATATTAAGTCCTGCTGCCGGCTCATCGAGGAGTAAAAGTTCCGGTTCCGTGGCAAGAGCGCGGGCAATCTCTACGATGCGCTGCTTCCCGAAGGGAAGATTAAGGGCATCTTCATCAGCATACTCTGAAAGATTCAAGGATGCGAGAATTTCCAGTGAACGTGTACGTATCTGTTTTTCTTCTTTCCAGGTAAAAGGTAGATTGAGAATTGATGAGATAAAACCCGCCCTGGTTTTCCTGTGACCTCCGACCAGGACATTTTCACAGACTGTCATATGGTGAAAAAGTTTTGTTGTCTGAAATGTTCTGGAAATTCCCATAGTTGCTATACGGAAGTCGGGTAAATGTGATACAGGCTGATCCTTAAAATAGACCATCCCCGAATCAGGTGTGATTGTTCCGGAAATAAGGTTAAAAAGAGTCGTTTTTCCCGCACCATTCGGTCCGATGACTCCTTTAATGATGCCTTGAGTAACGGAAAAACTCACATCATTTACCGCATGGAGGCCGCCGAAATATTTATTAAGGTGTGTTGTTTTAAGCAACATTATCTTTCGTATCCTTTTTATTTCCTGATAAAAATTCCCCTGCAAATCTTCTCACAAAAGCAAAGAAAGTTTTTATTTTCTTAACGGTGAGAATCCCCCGGGGAAAAAAGAGCATGAAGCTGATAAGTATACCTCCGAATACAACTTCTTCGAGGGTACCGAAGAAACCCCGGAGGGAAAGGAAATTAAGCAGCATCCCCATAAAAAGACATCCCCAGATATTATCCATCCCTCCCACGGCAACGATTGCCACATACCGGACCGATTTCATCACTGATGATTGGGAAGGACCGATTCCGCCATTATAGTGGGTAAGAAAAATACCCCCCGCGGCTGCTAATACCGCGCTCAGTACAAAGGTGTAGAGTTTATATCGTGATGTGTTGATGCCCAAAGACCTGGATGCTTCTTCACTCCCATGGATCGCACGGAGGGCACGGCCCACCCGGGATTTTATAAGGTTGATGGAAATAATGAGTGCAATAATAACGATGACCCATGCTATATAATAGTTTTCGATCCGGTACTCTGCTTTTCCGGTTACCTTAAGAATCGGAAGGAGATCAAAGGCCGGCACACTGGAGATCCCGTCTGCTTCTCCGAGCAGGGGGGTGCCTTTTGCAATTGTCGTAATAATCATCCCGAATCCCAAAGTGGCCATGGCAAGGTAATGACCTTTAAGCCTGAGCACAGGTATCCCGATTAAAAAGGCAACAAGGATTGTGAACATAATAGCGATAAAAAAAGCGATCCACGGGGAGACAGAGAGGATCTCTTTTCCATAGAGATCCTCTCTGAGAACAAGAAATCCTGCAGCTTTTAAAACTGAAATAAGAGGGGTGTCTCCATAGGCGATAAGGTTTGCAGTTGTAAGTACCGCGGATGTATATCCTCCGATAGCAAAAAAACCCGCATGACCGAGGGATATCTGTCCCGCGTGTCCCATGAGAAGGCATAATCCCAGGATAACCAGGGAAAAATAGGCTGCCATGATAATCTGAGTAAGATAATATTCCGTTCCTGTGAATGTACAAATAAGTTGAATGAGAATAATAATTATGAGAAGAACACCTATGGGTGTATATCGTTTTATATCCATTTAAAACTCTTTTAATGCACTTTCTTCTTTATTTCCAAAAAGACCGCTCGGCTTGAAAAAGAGAATAACGAGAAGAATGATGATCGCCGCAACATCCTTAAATGCATTAGGTAAAAAGATAATGCTGTACGATTCAATCAGACCAAGCATAAGCCCCGCTGCCACTGCCGCTGAACTATTTCCCATTCCCCCGACGATTGCCACAACAAAACCTTTAATGGCTAGTGGGGATCCCATATCATACTGAGTTTGAGTAATCGGGGATGTGACACATCCTGCAAGGGCCCCAATGGCGGCACTTATCATGAAACAAAGGGTGACCATCATCTTTGCATTGATCCCGCACAGTCGCGCCGCTGTCCTGTTTGCGGCACATGCACGCATTGCTTTTCCGGTAAGAGTAAACTTGAAAAAAAGATTAAGAACAAGAACGATCACGCCGCTTATTCCGAGGACCCAAAGAACCTGGGGAGTAATATGGGCGCCGAAAATGGAGAGAGACGAGGTTGATGTTCCGGTAAAATAAGGCATTTGCATGACATGTTCCCCCCACACATGGTGGGCCGTTTCTCTTGAAATAATTGAAATACCGATGGTAATAATAATAAGGCGTAATACGGAAGGATTTTTTATCCATTTGATAAAAACAATTTCAATGAGTGCCCCGATCCCCGCTGTAATAATCACTGCAAAAAGAACGACCACCGGAAGAGGAAAAATACCAAGGCGGGTGAGGGTGATTGCAAAGAGGGCGCCAAGGATTACAAATTCACCTTGGGCAAAGTTAATAATCCCCGTGGTATTATAAATAATATTATATCCGATAGCAACAACGGCATAGATACTCCCGACAGTGATACCGGATAAACTATATTGTAAAAATGTATCAAAACTCATCAATTTATTTTATTCCTTTAATAAAAGGGAATACTCCTTTATGAAAAGAAGTACTCCCTCTCTTTATTTCTTATACAAGGAATGTATGGGTGAAACTACTATTGTGAAAATACAACAAACTTGCCGTTTTCTACCGTAAGCATCTCGAAGGAGTTAATGTCCAGGCCATTATGGTCTGTGGCGGAAAAGTTGAAAATGCCGCCGGTTCCCACGACGCCGGTAAGGGTTTCTATTGCCGCTCTTACCTTCGCCTTGTCTGTTGATTTTGCTTTCTTGATTGCTTCTTCCAGGATAATAAGGGCGTCGTATGCGTGTCCGCCGAAGGTGCTTGCATCTTCATTGAATTTTGATTCATAACTGGTTTTATATGAGACGAGGAGTGCTTTCTGTGGATGGCTATCCGGAAGTACGTCCGCAACTAAGAGTCTGCCGCAAGGGAATATAATACCTTCCGCTGCGTCTCCGGCTGCTTCAACGTACTTGATATTACCGAAACCATGACTCTGGAAAAGAGGCTGCTTCATACCAAGTTGTTTCATGTTTTTTGGAATAATAGATTGTGCGGGAACAATTGACCAGTTCACCACCGCTTCAATCCCGGCATTATTTAATTTTGTAAGAACACTTGTCAAATCCGTGGCAGAACTTTCGTACACTTCTGAAATAACAATCGTTATCCCATAGTCAGGGGCATATTTCTCCAGTTGTGCTTTGCCGCCGTTGCCAAATCCGGTATTCCCGACAACAATCCCTATTTTGGAAATGCCCATCTTATTCATCGTCTCAAAGATCTTCATGGCCGCATAACTATCCTTCTGAGGAGTTTTAAACACATAACTTGCTACAGGATCCACGATAGCCTCGGCTGCCGCGCATGACAGGAGAATCGTCTGGTTTTCCTCACAGATATCTTTGATTTTAAGTGACTCTCCGCTTGTGGAGGGTCCGATAATCGCTATCACCTTATCCTCTTCGATGAGCTGTTTTGCGAAGGATATGGCGTTTTCCGGGTTTGCCTGCGAGTCTTTTATAATAAGCTCGATTTTTTTACCATTGACACCGCCTTTGTTGTTTATCTGTTCCACCAGCATTTCCAGTGTTTTTGATTCCGGGGCTCCGAGGAATGACGCACCCCCGGTGACTGCAAGTATTGCACCGACTTTTATTGTTTCAACTTCTTTCTGAGGTGCACTGAATATCTGAGTTGTACTGAACAGGGTGACCATGATCAAAACCAAAATAATGACATTTTTTAATTTCATTTTTGTTTCCTCCTGAAATAAATAAATGAAAGAAAATTAGCTTAAAAACATGATTTTTAACTATAAACTAATTTTCAGAAAAACCTTTTTATAAATCAGGCCATCCATGGCCTGATTTTTTGTTGAAGGGAGTCGTACATCCTGTACGACAATTGTGCCGTATATACTCGTTTACAGGTTACTGAGCACATCTGTCGTAACAATACCTATATTATTATCTTTTAATGTTTTAATTGCCTTTTCCTGTTCGTCTATTTTAAAGATAACAATGGCATTGTCTGCTTTTTTTTCTACAAACGCATACATATATTCAATATTGATATTATTTTCGCTCAGTACATTGAGTATTTTATTCAAGCCCCCCGGTTTATCTTCCACCTCCACCGCGATAACGTGTGTTTCCTGTGCAACAAAGTTGTTGTCTTTTAGTATGCTTAGTGTTTTCTCTGCATCATTTACTATTAACCGTAATACACCGAAATCCTGAGTATCTGCTAAAAAGAGAGCGCGTATATTAATACCTTTTCCGGCCAGGACATTTGTAACATCCGCAAGCCGGCCTTTTTTATTTTCTAAAAAAACTGATACCTGCCTAATATTCAAAATAGACCTCCTTTTATATACTCCTCTGTTTTGAATCTCTTCTTTCCGGAAATGATCTCTCATAAACTCATTTTTTAATCATGATGGAAAGAATAAATTTCTTATATTTGTCTTCTGTCGATAACTCGCTGTGCTTTTCCCATAAAACGCTGCAGACTGCTTGTTTCAACCAGTTTGACAATTGTATGAATATTGAGAACCGAATAGAGTTTCTCTTCTATCTTTTTCTCGGCGTTTTCAAGGTTTTTTATTTCATCTGAAAAAAGCTTATCGTTCATTTCTACATGAACCTCGATACTGTCGAGCTGACCTTTCCGGTCCACGACGATCTGATAATGGGGTTCCACTCCTTCGATATTCATGAGTACTTCTTCGATTTGTGATGGAAACACATTGACCCCGCGGATGATAAGCATGTCATCTGTTCTTCCCAGGGATCTGTGCATTCTTACCATCGTCCTTCCGCATCCGCATTTTTCACGTATGAGGTAGGTAATATCCCTGGTCCGAAACCGGATCACCGGGGTGCCTTCTTTTGTGAGGGTAGTTATCACAAGTTCACCCCGTTCACCGTCAGGTAAGACTTCCCCTGTGGCAGGATTAATAATTTCGGGGTAAAACACATCTTCGAAAATATGAAGCCCGTCTTTGTGTTCACACTCTGCCGAAACACCGGGTCCGATAATTTCAGTAAGTCCGTAGATATCAAAGGCAGAGATAGAAAGCTTTTCTTCTATATCTTTCCGCATGGCATCGCTCCATGGTTCGGCTCCTAATAGCCCGACACGTAAGGGCAGGGAAGCAAAATCCATACCGGCTTTTCGGCCTTCTTCTGCAAGAAAAAGTGAATACGAGGGGGTACAGGTAATCGCGTTTGTTTTAAAATCCTGCATTATTTGTAATTGACGTTGTGTGTTTCCTCCTGAAATCGGGATGACATTTGCCCCGATTTTTCTGGAACCGTAATGTACTCCGAGTCCTCCGGTAAAAAGGCCATAGCCATATGCATTCTGGACAGTATCTTTTTTTGTGACACCGGCAGCGGTGAGGGTCCGGCCCATGACTTCCATCCATAATTCTATATCATTAAGAGTATAGGCATCGACAACCGGGCTGCCGGTTGTTCCGGAGGATGTATGAATTTCAACTAATTCTTCCTCGGGAACAGCAAGGAGACCGTAGGGATAGACTTCCCTCATATCAACCTTGGAAGTAAAAGGGAGTTTTTTTATATCTTCGATTCCTGAAATATCCGCCGGTTTTACCCCTGCTTCATCCATTCGTTTTTTATAGAAAGGAACTTTTTCATATACACGGCCGATAAGCTCCTGAAGACGGCTGCCCTGCAATTGTGAAAGCTTGACTCTCTCCATGCTCTCAAATTCTTTATTCCATATCATTGAAACTCCTCCCTGTGAAGATTTTTTCCTGTAAGAAAAGCCTGCCAGTTCCCTTCAAAAGTTCCCCGGGGTACTTTTTCCCGGATCGCTTTTTCCCATGATTCATCGGAAAAATGAACAAAACCTGAAATCAGACCGATGAGGGCGACATTAAGAAATTTTTTATTTTCTATTTTTTCGATTATTGGCTGGGGATCTAAAAAAAAGACTTTTTTGCTTAATCTCTTGATTTCTTCGTCAATTCCCGGTGGATAGGTCTCTACCATACCGGGATTGATACGTGTTTTCAAACAAATGATGGTGGTTTCGGTATTGGCGTATTCGATCCACCGCAAGGTTTCCATTTCCTCCAAAGAAAACAGAACATCAGCCTCACCCTTGGAAATGACAGGGGAATAAACCTTTTCCCCGAAACGGATATGGCTGAAAACAGACCCGCCCCGTTGACTCATCCCATGAATCTCGCTCTTTTTTACATCCTTTCCCGAATGCATCGCCGCGAGGGCGAAAATATCCGAGGCCATGATAATTCCCTGGCCGCCGACTCCTACCATAAGAACGTTGAATATTTTACCCATTTTTTTTCTCCGTTCTTGTTTTTCTTTTTTTTAGAATGATACATAATCCTTGTACCACAAGGAGTGATAATTTTTTCGTTTTAAGAAGGCTCAAAATTGTATCCTCAAGGGCCCCGGGTTTATACGCGTCTACGATCCGGATATTGTCATCTTCGAGTCCGCAGGCTTGGGCGAGTAATCTGTAATCAACTTGTAATGCTTCTTCACCATTTATCCGTTGACCTGACAGGGGATTGGGCTGCATACCTGTCATGGCTGTGGTGCTGTTGTCCAGGACAATAATGAGTGAATGCCGTTTATTATATGCCGCATTAAGAAGTCCGGCGACCCCTGAATGAATAAACGTAGAATCACCGATGACTGCGACTGCATTTGATTTATAATTCTCTCCCTCTGCGATCTCGATTCCCTGGATATGACCGATGCTCCCCCCCATTTCCACACAGGTATGCATCGAGCTGAAAGGAGGAAGAACCCCGAGGGTGTAGCATCCGATATCTCCTGTGACTGTTATATTATGTTTATTTAATATTTTAAATACTTGCCGGTGGGGACATCCGGGACAGAGGGACGGAGGACGCGGCGGGAGAGAAATCTCTGTTTTAAGCCCGGTCTTTGCTTCTTTTTGCGTTATTCCGGATTTATCAATAAAGGCCCGCTGCACCAGATCCGGGGAAAGTTCTCCGGTAAGAGGGTAGTATTTTTTTCCTTCTGTTTTAAATCCCATGGCTTTAATTTGGAGTTCTAAAAAAGGATCCAATTCCTCTACAATATAAACCTCTTTTACCTGCTTGAAAAAATCAGCGATCAGTTTTTCCGGTAATGGATGTACTATTCCGAGTTTTAGTACCGATGCTGTAGGAAACGCCTCTTTTACATAGGTGTAGGCGATTCCCGCGGAAATAAACCCGATATCCGTGTCATTGATTTCCATCCGGTTCAAAGGAGAGGTGTTAACATCCTCTTCCAATTTTCGCATTCTCTCTTCCACGATAATATGCCGTTTCCGTGCATGGCCCGGGATCATGACATATTTCGATACATCTCTTGTAAATCCCTCGATTTTTCGATTTCGTAAGGGATTTTCATTTGGGATTACCACACCGAGAGAGTGGGAGAGCCGGGTGACGGTCCGGAGGATGACCGGTGTGTCATATGTTTCACTTAATGTAAATCCGTATGCGGTAAAATCCTTTGCTTCCTGGCAATCCGAGGGTTCAAGCATGGGGACTTTGGCTGCATATGCATAGTGCCGGTTATCCTGTTCGTTTTGTGATGAATGCATGTTCGGATCATCGGCATTAACAATGACCAGGCCGCCTTTAATTCCTGTGTACGAGGAAGTGAATAATGGATCTGCCGCAACATTTAATCCGACATGTTTCATGGTGATAAGGACCCGGGCGCCGGAAATTGCCGCACCATATCCCACCTCGAAAGCGACTTTTTCGTTTACAGACCATTCGGTATAAACACCGGGATATTTTGTTAAGAATTCAAGGATTTCGGAAGAAGGTGTACCGGGATATCCGGTTCCGACTGTGACACCAGCCTCATACGCCCCAAGGGCGATAGCATGGTTACCAAAAAGGAGTTCTCTATTTTCCAATAGTCTTTACCCTTTCATTACTTTTTTTGCGATATTCGACAATAAAAAAAATCTCAGAATTTACACTTGTTTCTCTTCTGTCATTTGTAGTAGTTATAAGCAGTGAAACACAAAAACAATGACAAATCCGGGAACAGCCGTATTTCATACCAATCTTATAAAAAAAAATTGAAATTTTCAATAGATTATTGAAAAAGAAGAAGATTTTTATTAGATTATATGAATTTTGCAGAGAAATGGGAACGGGAAAAGGTGAAGGAAGACTTCGTTATCCGTCTCTATTGAGTTTGTTGTTCCAAAATAATTCCATTCGCTCTTTCACATACTCTTTTCCGGTCTCGATATTTCCTCCGCCCATATCGATCAGTCTCTGCCGGATAAGGTTTATCTTTGCGTCTATTTGCTGTGGGGTGAAAAATGGTTGAGCATACTCTATGACTTCATAATTAATCCTGGGGCCGTGGAATGAATCTCTTACATATGCTTCTCCAAACTCCGCATATTCATAGAGATAAGCATAGCCGTTATACAGTAAGGAATTGATGATTGCTTTCTGAGCGCGATTATACGAGGCTTGTTCTCCCCGTGAATTGCACTCCTGTTCATTACAATCTAACGGGGGATTAAAAAAATATGATTCCATTTCATCCATCGTATAAAAATAGACTGATGAAGGGATTTCTCCCCCCGCAGGATCAAGGTCCCGGTAATAGACATCATCATCATGAGACATACTCATAGCAAGGGAAACAAATTCGGGCTGGCTGTGAGTTCCACCCAGGTCGATGGTTTCAGCCTTTACAGGTATATTGAGAGCACGGAGGAGGGCGCAGAAAATTCCCGTAGTTCCCCGGCACCCGGCTGTCAGATGAGGGCGGTTTTCCGTGGGATAGAGAATCCGGTCCACCGGCGGAAAACCAGGATAATTGTAAATTGAATTAAGATCTTCCGTATTATTGGTATAATGTACAAGATGGCCCCGCATCCAGTCTGCAAGGGCATTGAGGGTCTGGAGCTGATTTTCACGGACGATATTAAAATGAGAGAGAAATTGATAGGAGATACGGGGATTCCAGTCTGTTACCCTTCCCATGACACTTTGTGCGAATCGATGTTATTTGCGATTTTAGGAACAGAAAGAAGGCTGTGGTATTGAAGCATTGTTGCCGGAAGCAGCTCTCCATAATCAAAAGAATTATCCGTATTATCTATTTCATCAAGTATATTGATGGTCTCGATTGCAGCGGTAATGCGTGAGTAATTGTTAAACCCGGAGGATTGTGTCAAACGAATGGAAACAGCACTCATATTCCGGGGTAAGATAGAGGGAAGAATAATTGGCTGAGTCATTACGGGATTTCCATCAGCATACAGATGGATGCGTGCATGTATACCCGGAATAGAAACCTGGGGACCTCTGTTTTTTATGGTCATAATCATAGAATCTCCCGAAAGAGCCGCAGATGATATGATAAAATCCGGCCCGTTTAAAGCGGCGGGTGGGCATATTGTCCGGGAATAGGTGTTCTGATACTCATTCAATTCATCAATTTCATTTTCCGGATCGATCGAAATAGCGAGTTTTGTCCGTTCTCCCGCATCGGGGTTCATTCTTATGGATGTGAGGACAGAGACGAATTCTCCGGGATACCGGAACCGCTGGTCCGGAATATCCGCGAGAGAGATACTTTGCATCAACCTGTCTTTTTTTGAAAAAAATACAATGAAATGAATGCAGCAGGAAACATTACATAGTTATTAATAGGGAGGATATGTCATCATATTAGAATTTTATTTGAGTAAAAGACCACCTGCAAAGTCCGTTCCGTGAACGGCGGTGGCTTCCTTTTGATAGTGAATGACTTAAAAAAACGGAGGTACTAATGATATTATCGAATTTTCATGATTTTCATTTTGTTATGGATAAGGGGATGAAGGATAAAATTAAAAGTCTGGATTTATTTTCTAAATCCGGGAGTTTATCCGGGAAAATAGTTGGAATATTAAATGTTCTCACACCTGTGATTGGAAAAGAACATAAATGGGGAAAACAAAGGTTGAGCAAGTATAAGGCTGTGTGTGATGATCCCGGGGAAATACGGGAGCATGTGCATGTTTATATACCGGATGAGATGTATCGAAAACTGAAGTTGCTGCATCAGGATTTGAATTTTTATAGTATTGCGCAGTTGGTTCGGGGGTTACTGAATTTTTTCTTTGGTTTGGTGGGTCTTTATAAAAATGAGGTTTTTCAGGAGTTAGAAAAAAATTTCACACGATGGGGTGCGGAGGATGAAGAAATTCGACTAACACCGCGTGAGTTTTTGCGACAATTGTGGAAAATAATTCGATTTCTACCAGGGAAAAACAGGCTTGTAACTGTCTATAGTGATCAATATGCACCTTTTTGGATATTCCGCGTATAAAATCCGGGAGCATGTGCATGCACCCACTCATCTCTCATCATCATTGTCATAAAAAATCAATCCGTTTCACTCCCTTCCTCGAATAAACTCATACTATTCTTCCCGCTCTTTTAAAATACCGCTTTACTCGGTATCCTCAAATCAATATAATTGCCTTACGTATGTCTGTATTCATCGATGCATTATCCGGACTTTGTAAGGATCATGTATTAACTGAAAAGTGGCTTATCTCACCTAATCACCGTGTGGGATCGCAGATTATTGAACAGATTGCTGCATCAGGTCAAAGTCTCGTTAATTGTCATGTAAAAACCATAGAAAACATTGCAAAAGATATAGTGGATGATTCCAGGGTGAATTCCAATCTTCTGCATATGCAATCCTTTCACCGGGAACTTCTCATGGGAGAATTGTTTCACCGGTTAAGGGAAAAGGGCAAAGGATATCTTTCGGGATTAAAGCCGGGTTCGGGTCTTTTCTCTCATTTACTCTCTGCAATCGATGAATTAAGAAAAGCGGGAATTACTTCAACTCAATTGGATGTTCACCTCTTTGAAGAACCGGTGAAAGGCAGGGAGATGCTGTTTCTCCTTGAGTCATATGAGAATGAATTGAAATCACATAACCTTATCGATTATCCCGGTGCTTTAATGATAGCAGTGGAAAGCATTAATACGGGAGTCTATAAACTCGACGATGATATCCTTATTATCGCTCCAAAAGATGTGGTTACCTATGATTTTTGCCCTATGGAGAGAAATCTCTTAAAAGCATTTCCCCCCTCCCAAACAAAGATACTTCCTTATGATGATCCGGAAAATAATCCGGGAGCAGCAAAAACAGACCTGTCTTTACTCACGTTTATAATTAATCCTTTTAAGGCGCCTATGCCCAAAAAAGATAATACAATTGTTTTTTATAAGGCTCACGGACTGGTGAATGAAGTAAAGGATGTGTTCCGGAGGATCCTGTATAAAAAAATTCCTTTTGATAAGGTAGAAATTATTCATACGGATACCGGAACGTATATCCCCCTCATTTTTGAGACTGCATATCAATTCAAACCGGAACACATAACAGATATTCCCGTTACCTTTGCAGAAGGCATCCCCATAACATACTCCAGGCCGGGAAAGGCGCTTAAGGCATGGATGTCCTGGATATCCTCTGATTTTCCCCAGTCTCTGCTTCGGAGAATGATTCAGGACGGACTTTTAGATATAGGCGGCACAGGAGAAAATAAAGTATCCTTTTCGCGTATGGCAAAACTATTCCGGAAAGCGAAGATCGGAAAAGGGCGAAAGAGGTATAAAAGAGTGCTGCCCGGTTATCTTGCCGGATTAAAGAGACAAGTTTCTCATATGGTACAGTCCGAGGATGAAGACCCCCGGGTATTCTTAGAAAGGAAAAATGAAAAAGAAAATAATTGCATACTACTAGACGAAATGATAAAGTCTGTATTTTTATTGATAGATAATGCACCGGCATCAACAGACCCCCCTCACGTCATTATAGATAAAATGTTATGGTTTCTCACGACAATGGTCAGGTCTTCGGGGGAATTTAATAATTACGCGGCAGATAAATTAAAATCAGAGATCGGAAATCTTAGGAACAAAACAATCCCCGAAGAGAATTTAAAGTTTTTTGATCCATGGGAGTGGCTTTCTTCCTTCCTTTATAAGATGATGATCATGGGTGAAGGGCCCAGACCGGGACATATCTTTATTTCCAATATGACCTCCGGCGGCTATTCGGGAAGGGACCATACCTTTTTCCTTGGCCTTGATGATTCCAGGTTTCCTGGATCCGGATTTTATGACCCGATTTTATTGGATAAGGAACGTTCATCACTTTCGGATGACATCCCCCGGATGGCGGATATGCCGTGGAAAAAGATGGCAGATCTGCAGCGTTTTTTTTCCAGGCTTAAAGGTTCTCTCACCATGAGTTATTCATCTCTGGATATTCCGGGAAACAGGGAATTATTTCCTTCCTCGGCCATGCTTTCGGCTTTCAGGATAGCCACAGGTCTTCATGAAGCAGATTACGAAGAGCTTGAAAAAAAGTTAAGCCCTTCTGTTTCCTTCACTCCGGAATCCGGAGATTTGGCTTCTACCATAGATGAGTGGTGGTTGAGTACTCTCTGCGGAAAACAAAAGGTGAGTGATCCTGAAAAACATATAACTGGTACCTATGAAAATTTGAAAACAGGACTGATTGCAAAGAAAAATCGTGAATCCGACAGGTTTACGGAATTCGACGGATATCTTCCGGTTCAGGCAGTAACGTTGAATCCGTATCATGAACAGGGACCTGTCCTCTCCGCCAACAGGCTCCAGCTCTGCGCAAAGTCTCCCATGGATTACTTTTTTAGATATGTTCTGGACATAGAACCACCCGAAGACGAAGAGGTTGATGTCAATGTCTGGCTCGATCCCATGACCCGTGGAAGTGTTCTCCATGCCGTGTTCGAAGAATTTATGAGAAATTTACGGGATGATGGCACACTCCCGCCGGTGTATAAACGGGATAAAAAACAGATCCACTCGATTCTGAAATCGAAAATCGAAGAAATAAAAGAGGAATATCCCCCTTTCCAGGATTATGCCTGTAAAAAGGATTGTTTTCTTTTGGAAAAAGCAGTGGATATCTTCTTAATCAGGGAAGAAGAGTTTTGTAAAAAATCTACTCCCGTTTTTTTTGAAGTTCCTGTCGGTTTACCCTTCTCGCATCAGGATGAAAATTCTAATAAGGGTATAGCTTCAAAGGACCCTGCATCTCTGAAGCTTTCAAAAGAAAAAACCATCAGAGTACGGGCGCGAATCGACAGGATCGACAAGTGCCGCAGGAACAGTGGTTCATTTTATAGTGTCTGGGATTATAAAACCGGATCGAGCACCCTGTATGATGAAAGTGATCCATTTAACAAAGGGAGGATTGTCCAGAATATTCTCTATCTCCTGATTACGGAAAACCGGCTCACAAAAATCGAATACGCAGCCCGTGTCATGGAGGTTGGTTATTTTTTCACAAGTATGGCGGAATTGGGAAAACGTATCTCCTGGTATTCAGACAGGCTGATGCAGGGAGTGGAATACCTGGAAAAACTTGCCGATCTGATCGCTGCCGGTTGCTTTCCCTGTTCTGTTGATCCGAAAGATCTGGCTTATACCGACTATGCGGATGCGATGATTGATGCAGATCAGGCACGCCGGGAGATGGTCATAAAAATGGATAATCCTGCTAACACATTACTGGATCATATGAGAGCCTTACGATTATGAAAGAAGTTCATAAACCCCCGGATTGGAAAGAAAGAGAAATTATCCTCGGTGAGCTTGATAGAAATATAATTGTCGAAGCAGCGGCGGGGACGGGAAAAACAACAGCCCTTGTGGGGAGGATGATCAATCTTTTAGAACAGGAAAAATGCACAATCCGGAACATGGTGGCGATTACCTTTACAAAAAAAGCCTCCTGCGAATTAAGATCCCGGTTCCGCATTGAGCTTGAAAAAAGATGTTGTACCACAAGTCAAAGTATTCTTCAGGATGCTCTGGATAATCTGGAAACGTGTTTTATCGGGACAATTCATTCTTTTTGTGCCCGGCTGCTGCGGGAACGTCCGGTTGAAGCAGAGGTGAATATACCTTTCGAAGAGATGGAACCGGAAGAAGATCTCCTTTTAAGAACGCGTGTATGGGAAGAGTATATTTCCGGATTAATCCGGGATAATCCGGATGGGATTATTGAAAAACTCGACTCTCTTGCAATACAAATCCCGGATCTTTTACATGCTTTTCTCACCTTTACCGATTTTCCGGATATTACTCATTGGCCCGGGAGTGATGAGGAACAAATCCTGCCTTCCCTGCTTCCTGTCCTCCACCAGGTGAAAACATATGCAGACCATATGGAAAGCCTTTTTCCCCGTCTCCCTGAAACCTGGAAAAATGATCAGCTTATCCCTTTCTACAGGGAATTCCCCCGGTCACTCACTGTCTTTAACCCGGAATCGAAGCTTGAGATGTATGAACTCCTTCTTCTCTTTGATAGAAATTTAAAATTGGTGCAGAAAGAGTGGATAAAAGATAATCAATTTACAAAAGAAGAATGCAAAGAGGAAAAGCTCCGGTGGGATCATTTTCGCGAACATATCATTATCCCGGTTCTGGAGGTCTGGCGTGTGTGCAGGTATGGACCGGTTATCAATCTTCTTAAAAACGCGCGTCGTCTTTATGATGAAACACGACGAAACCTGGGAAAAATGAATTTTAGCGATCTCCTTATTAAAGCAGCGGGGGTGCTTAAAAGAAATCCGAATGTCCGGCTTTATTTTCAAAATAAATACAAGCGGCTTCTTATTGATGAATTTCAGGATACCGATCCGATACAAGCCGAGGTAATGATGTTTCTTACTTCCAAAGATCCGGAAGAGACTGATTTTAAGAAATGTGTTCCTCTTGCAGGTTCTCTTTTTGTCGTCGGGGATCCGAAACAATCGATCTACCGTTTCCGCAGGGCAGATATTGTCACCTATAATGACGTGAAACAGATAATTTGCAATAGTGGAAGTGGAAATGAACAGGGCTTCCTTGTACAACTTTCGGCAAACTTCAGATCAACCCACCCAATCCGGGAATGGGTGAATATGACATTTATAAAGCAGTTTCCCGAAGTGGAAACCCCGCAATCACCGGTGTATGTTTCCCTCCGGGGAGGGAGAAGATCATCAGCGGCAGATGAACGGGGATGCGTGTTCACCATCACAATCAAACAGGAGGAGTGCAAAACAAACGAAGCAGCGGCCAACTATGAAGGAGAACGGATAGCCTGCTTTATACGGGAATTACTGGAAAAGGAAGGTTCTTCGTACAGACCATCGGATTTTATGATTATTACCCGTAAAAGAAAGAATTTATCCCTCTATGCGGATAAACTTGCGATGTACAATGTCCCTTACGCCATAACCGGAGGAACGACGTTAAATGATATACGGGAACTCAGGCTCCTCTATCTTTGCTTAAAAACCATTTTAAATCCCGATGATCCGGTCGCCCTGGTGGGAACATTACGAAGCGAGCTTTTCGGATTCAGTGATACTTTTCTCTATGAATTCCGGAAAGCCCGGGGAAAATTTTCCTATAATGACACTGTCCCCGAAATCCCGGACCCTGAAATAAAAAATCTTTTTACAACTACTTTTACGACACTACGGAAATTCCGTTTATATTTTGATACAATGCCGGCAGTTGCAGCATGTGAACGTATCATCGCAGATCTCGGACTCATGCCCCTTGCCTGCATGAGTTCAGGCGGACACCTGAATGCAGGGGGGCTTGCAAAGTGCATCGAACTCGTGAGAAATCTTCGTTCTGACCTTTGGAGTCCGGGTGATGTTGTTCATTATCTGAAAGACCTCATCGACCACTTTTTTGCCTACGATGGTATCTCCGTTTCCCGGGAAGATAACGATGTGGTGCGGATCATGAATCTGCATCAGGCAAAAGGTCTGGAAGCCCGGGTAGTTTTTCTCGCGGATCCCTCGGGAAATTCCCGGACAACCGCAAACCATCAGCCTGAAACACACATCCGCCGGTCCGGAAATGAGTCGGAGGGATATATGGTGATCCGGAAACAAACAAGCTATCACTCGAGTTCCCTCGCGTATCCGGAAAACTGGACTCACCTTGCAGATGAGGAAGGAGAATTTCTCGCTCAGGAAGACATACGGCTTCTCTATGTTGCGGCCACCCGGGCCAGAGAAACCCTGGTGATTGTACAAAAAGAAAAAAATAATTCCGGGAATTTCTGGAATTATTTCGGGGAATCTCTTGTGGAAGCCCCCGAACTTCCCTTTTGTGCCCCTCACAAGCCCCGGGAATTGCCGGAAATCCATCTTTCAGAGGTTGCTATTCGGAAGGCTCATTCGAAAATCCGGAAGAAGCTTGCTCTGTCTTTGGAAAAAACCTATCATATCGAAGGTGCAAAAGAGTGGGCGTTAGGTGAATATCCGGCGGATCTCCTCCCTGAAAACGGGAAAGAATACACGTTATCTGCGGAAATCCCCGCTCTCTATGATTCCAATGAGTCCGGAATTTCCGGTAAGTCCGGAGTTTCCGGTGAGTCCGGAGTTTCCGGTGAGTCCGGAGTTTCCGGTGAGTCCGGTGCCGAATGGGGGGAAGTGATCCATAAACTCCTGGAGATCAGGATGAAAGATAATCAGGCTGATATGAATTCAGTCTGCAACTCTTTATTAGTTGAAAATAACTTTGATCCCGGATTATGTCCACAGGCATTGACTCTCGTTACGAGAGTTGTTAATTCGGAAATCTGGAAGCGTGCCAGGTCAAGCAGCAGGATTTTCGCTGAAATTCCTTTTCAAACCCTCCTTGATGAGAAATACAACCTTTCTCTCCCTACAATTCTCCGGGGAATCATAGACCTTGTTTTTCTGGAAAATGGGGGTTGGGTAATTGTGGATTATAAAACCGATAGAATAAAAAACAACAACGACCTTTTGAGGCTAACAACAAAATATACCCGGCAACTATGCCTCTATGCGGACGCATGGATTCGAAGCACAGGTGAAAAGGTGACAGAAACAGGACTTTACTTTATCTCGGCAGACACATATCGCCGTGTTTTTTAAAAAATTTCCTTTTTTTAAAGTCTCATTGCTTTTTTAATAAGAAAAATACCCGTTTCCTCCTCTATAATCCCGGATTTGTATACATTTTAGGTTTTTTATTACTTGACAAATGAAGGCATATAACTGAACATTTTTTATAGAGGGAAATGGAGACTCATGGCGAAAAGCAATATCGATCTTTTTTATGATATCGGCGAATTATTGCAGCTTTTTGAAAAAACAATGTCAATCGATAATTTTCTTCATAATGTCGTGGATCTGATTGCCGCACATATGAAGGCTGATGTCTGTACAATTTATCTCTATAATGAGGAAGAAGGAAAGCTGGTTCTCACAACGACTATCGGTCTGCCGAAAGATTATATCGGGAAAGTAAAACTTTCTCCGGGAGAAGGCATTACCGGTCTTTGCTTCCGTGAAGGAAGATCTATTCTGGAGGCGGATGGTGAACAGAATATTGCATTTAAACTTATCCCCGGATTATCCGAAGAAAGATATACCGCCTTCCTCGCTGTCCCGATCATCAGGAGTTGTTCAACTCTGGGAGTTCTGGTACTTCAGCATAAAAAAAAGGGATATTTTACAGTAACAGATGAGCGGACCTTAAATGTGATCGCGGCTCAGATCGCGGTAGTTATTGAAAACGCAAAATTGATCCTTGAAATAACCCATAAAACACGAAAACCGAAACAAGTAAAAGAATTTAATAATATTCTTTTTATTAAAGGAAGTGAGGGATCGAATGGGATCGCCTTTGGCCGGGCAGTCATTATCGGGAAGCGAAATGACGCATTTCTCGGATTTCCCGGCATAAAAAAGAAGGTTCCCACATTAAAGGATTTCGAACGTGCTTTAGGGGAAACCTTGATTCAGCTTGAACAGCTTCAGCGCGATATGGAAAAAGAGTTTTCAGAGATGGTTTCTCTCATCTTTAGTGCTCATCTTCTGATGCTCGGTGACAGTGCTTTTTCCGGAAAAATGCTCGATTTAATACGTAAAGGCAAACCCGTTCAGGATGCGATCATTCAGGTGATTAATCATTATATAGATCTTTTCTCGAAGAATTCGAATCCCAGGTTTAATGAAAAAGTTCTGGATGTTAAGGATATCGGCCACAGGCTTTTAAGAAATTTGTATAAAAAGCAGGATGAACCCGGGGATTATACAGATCAGATTATTGTGGCCCAGGAACTTCTTCCCTCTGAACTTGTAAAATTATCTGCTCAGAAAGTAGAAGGATTTCTCTTGTTCGGGGGTGGAATTACCGCGCATATCGCCATTCTGGCCCGGTCAATCGGTATACCCATGGTATTCAGTGATGATGAGAGAATTTTCCGGATTCATAACGGAACGGAACTTATTCTTGATGGTTTTCAGGGTACCATTATCATGAATCCCTCGAAAGAAGTCTATGACCATTACCAAATTTTAAACGAAGAACAGAAAAAGATAGAGAGCAAGAAAATATCAGGCAAAATACTAACAAAAGATGGGGTGCGGGTGTTTCTCTATGCAAATATTAACTTGCTCAGTGATCTTAAGATAGCCATAAAAATGAATGCAGAGGGGATTGGACTTTATAGAAGTGAGTTTCCTTATCTTGTCCGGAATGAACTCCCTTCGGAAGAAGATCAGTACAGGGTATACAGAAAGCTCCTGGAAGAGATGGAGGGAAAAGATGTTTGTCTGCGTACCCTTGATATCGGTGGAGATAAGATGCTCTCCTATCTGTCTCCTTCAAATGAAGCAAATCCTTTTCTCGGACTCCGGGCAATCCGTTTTTCCCTGAAGAACAAGGGTATTTTTTCGACTCAACTCCGTGCGATGCTCAGGGCAGGGGAGGGATTTCCCCTGAAAATAATGTTCCCATTAATTGCTTCGGTGGATGATTTTCTTGAGGTAAAACAGATTGTCCAGGAAAATATAGATCTTTTGCAGAAGGCCGGTGTGGCGTGTAATAATAAACCCCACCTCGGGGCTATGATTGAGCTGCCGTCAATTGTAGAGGTCGCCCGGGAGCTTGCTCTCCATGCGGATTTTTTCAGTATCGGGACAAATGACCTTATCCAGTATATGCTGGGAATTGACCGTACAAATGAAGCCGTATCGACCATGTATACACATTATCACCCTGCGGTATTTCGGGCTTTGAATAAGGTTGTTGCCGCCGCAAAATCGGAATCCATCGACCTTTCGGTCTGCGGAGATATTGCATCTGATTCTCTTATCATCTATTTTCTCATAGGAATCGGTGTCAGAAAATTAAGCCTGAATCCAAGGTTGTTAGGTGATATTCAGCAGCATATTACCCTATTGTCTGTGGAAGAAGCGGAAAAAGTGGCACGTAAAATACTTTCCATGGGAACGACAAAGGATATCCATCAATATGTTCAGTCTGTTTTTCCAAAAGCCCTGTTACCCTGAATCTCTCTCCTAAAGCAACATCAATTTCCTTTTGCTCAAAATAGTGATGAGGGTTGAGCATCCGATAAGTGTTCCCCCGATCAGGATAGACCAGGTAAAGGGTTCTTTGAATAAAATAAAGGCAATACCGGCGATTACCGGGACCTGGACGAGTCCGATAAGGGAACCTTTCTGGGTAGACAGACTTTGATATGCCTCGGTCATTAAAAGCTGGGCAATTGTCGCGGAAATACCAATACCGATGAGTGAAATCCAGATAACAGAATACGGTATGTTCCGGGATAGTGAAATCCGGAATGTCTGGTCCGGAAGAAGGCTGATGGCGATAAAACTCACCGGTATGGCAACGATTGCAAAACTCAAATAAATGACTTCCGATTTATTTGTTTTACTCAATTCCCGGACGCTGGCGATGGCGATACCGGCACATAATCCGCTTAAAATTCCTGTAACATCTCCTAAAGAAAGAGTATTTTTTAATGGATCGGTAAGGATATATATACCCACGGAGGCTATCACAAGAGGAATTATCAGCCATCTTTCAAATTTTTCTTTGAATACCAGTGCGGAGAAAAGCGGCGCGAAAATGGGATAGGTATTCAGGTAAAATATCGAGATCGAGAGACCTTTGAGTTCCAGTGTCCAAAAGGTAAGTCCCAGAGCGATTCCACCAATAATACCTCTGAATAAAAGGAGTGGAAGATTATTGAGTGTAATTGGTTTTTTCTTAAATAACAGCCAGGAAACGAGGGCTATGAGCCCGAAAAGACTCCGGTAAAAAGCCTTTGTCCAGCTTGTTACATCAGGGCCTATAAATTTTACAAGGGTATTTACAAGGGCAAAGAAGAAAACAGAGACGAGCATATAATATATTCCGATTTTTTTATGTTTCATTGTCCTGTTATGAATAGTGTCCCATTATCGGTATAATTGGATTCATTGGTCTTGTGTCAGGTCTTCATACCGTTGTAATACGGCTTTCCCATGAAAAAATAAGTCTTCTTCCAGCGCAAGGGTGTTTATTTTTTTTGCGTGAAGTAAAAGTGCCTCCTTTGTGTAGTAGATCAGGGAACTTTTTTTACAAAAATCATAGACACCGAGGGGTGAAAAGAATTTTGCCGTTCCGCCTGTGGGGAGGACATGGTTTGGCCCGGCCCAGTAATCACCTACGGATTCACTTGAATACGGGCCGATAAAAATCGCCCCTGCATTCTTTATTTTATCGAGGATTGCTTTTTCATCTTTTACAATAATTTCCAGGTGCTCCGGGGCGATCAGATTCACCACTTCCGCACCTTCATTCATGGAATCAACAATAATAATGGCACCATACCTCTGCAAAATTGTGCGAATCATCGCCTCATGTTCATTTCCCGTCAGGTGCTTATCAATATATCTATTCACTTCCTCTGCAAATCCGGAAGAATCGGTTACCAGAATAGATGACTCAAAACCGGTGCGGTGTTCCGACTGACTCAACAAGTCAAGAGCAACCCATTCGGGATTGGCGCTATCGTCCGCAAGGACTACAATTTCGGAGGGACCTGCTATCATATCAATATCAACATAACCGAATACCTCCCGTTTCGCTAAAGAAACATAGATGTTCCCGGGGCCTACGATTTTATTTACTTTAGGAACGGATTCCGTTCCAAAAGCAAGTGCCGCGATCGCCTGGGCTCCTCCGATTAAATAGGCTTTTTCAATTCCGCAGATTTCCAGTGTCGCACCCAGAAGTGGATTCTCATAGAAATTGCCGGGGGGGGTGACAACGATAATTTCTTCCACTCCGGCGATTTGCGCCGGTATGATATTCATCAGCATTGTGGAGGGATAGAAGGCTTTTCCTCCCGGCACATAGACCCCGACTTTTTGTATGGGAGTAATCTTTTGACCCAGCCTGACCCCGTGTGCAAATTCTTTTTCCCAGGTTTTAAGAATTTGATTATTATGATAGCCGGTAATATTATCTTTTGCTTCTTTTAGAATAGTGATTAACGACGATGGAACTTTGGAAAGGCATTCCTTGAAATAATCTTTTGTCACCATCATATTCTCCAACGTCAGGTTAAAATGATCAAACCGTTTGGTGTATTCCATGAGTGCTTTATTTCTACCGCTTTTTATTCCTGCAATTATCTCTTTCACTTGAGCCGATATAGTTTCATCGATCTCAAAATTTCTTTGCAGTATTTTTAAAAGTCTGGTATCTGCATCTGCGTATTTTAAAATTTCCATAAGTAATGCTCCCTTTTTATCTGTTCCCGGTGAATTTATCTTTTTCAGTTTCCCATAACAGAATCTATCATACCAATTTATTTCTGAAAAGACAACTATAAATGACAGGAAGACCCTGTTTTCAGATTAAAGTATAAATAAAAGAAATAGTTTTGATTGACATTTCTCTTATCATTATGGTATTTTTTTTTGATTTTCCGAGGTTATTGAATAATAGTGATTTTTCCTTTGTGAATTTTCCCGAAGGTATCAATCATCTCTGTAAGTCTTAATTTATTAATTTGAAAGAAAAAAACCTTAAGTTGACCAGACGAGGAGGCAGTATGGTTATTTTAAAATTCGGCGGAACCTCAGTAAGAGATGCGGAATGGATTAATAAAGCCCTTGAAATCGTAAAATCACAACTGGATAGAGCGCCAGTCATGATTGTTTCGGCAATGGGAAAAACAACAGACAAATTACAGGAAATTGCTCATCTTGCAGAGAAGGGTATGCGTGAAAAAGCGGATAATATTTTTCAGGATCTTAAAGAAGCCCATTTTTCCGTCATACATTCGTTTCTCACCAATGAAAATCTTTCTTCATGTCTTGCTGCCATGGATATACTTTTTATCGAGCTTAAATCCATTATCAAGGGACTTTCTTATCTTCGTGAGTGCACACCACGGAGTAATGACGCAATTCTTTCCTTTGGTGAACTTTTTTCTACGACAATTATCGCCCATAGGGCAAGAGAGATTAAAATAGATACTGCATTTATAGACTCCAGGGAGATTATAAAGACCGATGATCAATTTACTCATGCCGTGGTGGATGAAAATGTGACTCATTCGTGCATCCGGGGGAAGATAAAACCTCAAAAAGGTAAACTTACTGTTGCTCAGGGTTTTATTGCTTCGACGAAAGAAGGTATCACCACTACCCTTGGAAGGGGCGGGTCTGATTATACTGCAAGTATCATCGGTGCAGCCTGTCATGCCGAGGAAATTCAGATCTGGACTGATGTAGACGGGATCATGTCGTCTGATCCGAGAATTATTCCAAAGGCGAAAACCGTTGCGGAAATTTCTTATAAGGAAGCGGCGGAATTGGCATATTTTGGGGCCAGGGTGATACATCCTTCAACCATACAGCCTGCGATAAATTTAGGAATTCCGGTATTGGTAAAAAATACGGGAAATCCTCAATCCATGGGAACCCGGATAATTGCGAATGGAGAGGGAAAAGACCGGAGTATTGGATTGCTTAAGGCTATCGCATTTAAAAAAGGAATAACAATCATAAATATTACTTCGTATCGAATGCTCCTGGCGTATGGGTTTTTGAGGATGATATTTGACATTTTTGAAAAATATAAAACATCTGTGGATCTTGTATCGACATCCGAAGTTTCCGTGTCAATGACAATCGATAATACTTCACAACTGGAAAGTATTGAAAAAGATCTTAAAGCTGCCGGAAATGTGAGCGTAGAAAATAATCTGAGTATTATCTGTCTTGTCGGTCAGGGATTGTGGAGAGATCCCCAGATTTTATCAAAAG
Organism: Spirochaetales bacterium; assembly: GCA_016934975.1. Taxonomy (GTDB): domain Bacteria; phylum Spirochaetota; class Spirochaetia; order SZUA-6; family JAFGRV01; genus JAFGRV01. Next base: position 25,969 of record JAFGRV010000427.1, read on the forward strand.
TATACGGTGCATTGGATTCCATTCCCATCCGGATGATATCACTGGGAGCTTCTGATACGAACTTATCATTTGTCGTACCTGATAATGAAGCAGAGAATACAATAAAGTGTTTACATAAAGTATTTTTTGAATAGAATCAGTGTTATATAAAGTGTATAAAAAATTGCATTTTATTAAGAAACCTGTAATTTTCGATTGTATTTTTTTTATGAATTGTTTATGCTACTATTAAATTCAAAGTAACAAATAAAAAGTCCGTCGCAATACGGGATTGTGTTTGTTCAATATTAAAAGGATCTGTATTGGACCAGATATTTGATAGATTAACTAATCTTTTTCGTACATTATTCACAGAAGACCCATTTGATTCCGATGCTTATAAGGAGACTCGGAACAGATATTATGATCCTGATTTACAGGATGCCTGGGATGAACTGGATGATTTTCTTAATGAAGGAAAATCGGATAGTAGTACATCATATAAACAGAAGAAAACAGATACTCATTATATTGATCCTGCTTTGGAGGCATTAAAAAAGGATTATGCGAATCTCGAAGTAGAATTCCAGGCCCCCTTTTCGGAAGTTAAAAAATCTTATAAAAAATTACTGACAAAGTATCATCCGGACAGATTTGCAAATAATCCCAAAAAATTGAAGATTGCAACAGAAATCTCAAAGAAGATTAATCAATCGTTTCAATTAATAAGGGATTATGAAAAGAAAAGGGGAAATACAAAATGAATTATAAAGCATAAACGGTTTTTTTTTTAAAAAAAGACCTGATTTTTAATGAAAGGGTGTTATATTTAGAAACAAGTATGGAAACCATGTATATACCTTTAAGTTCAATTTTTATAGCATTTATTATCAGCTTTTTAGTGATACCGCTTATAATAAGAGTATCCCACAAATTCAGGTGGTATGATAAACATGATAATAGAAAGATACACACAGGTCTTATTCCGAGGCTCGGAGGCGTGGGAATATTCAGCTCGCTGATTATCACCTGCGTTCTTGTTTCACTCATCGCTTTTTTAAATTCCGGAAAGACTCTCGACTACCTTATAGACCCTCGTTACCTTTTTCTTTTAGTTGGTGTTGTCATTATTCATATACTCGGACTTATTGATGATTTTAGAAGTCAGAAACCGCTTATAAAACTTTTTTTTCAGATCATCGCGGCAAGCTGTGTCGTCTTCGGTGGGTTTGTTTTTAAAGAAATACCGATACCATATATAGGTACTCTCTCTTTGGGAGTGCTCGGCTATCCTATTTCGATACTCTGGATCATCGCGATTACGAATGCCATAAATCTCGTCGATGGAATGGATGGTCTCGCGGGGGGTATAACTGCTTTTGCTTCGATATCCATGGGAATTATATCACTCATTCAGGGACAGGCAATCACGGCTATTATCGCTTTCTCCCTTTTCGGCTCATCCGCCGGATTTCTTATCTTTAATCTCCCGCCGGCAAAGATATTTATGGGTGATTCCGGCAGTCTGGTAATCGGTTTTATTCTGGCAGTTCTTCCTTTAATGGGGATTTCAGCTGCCGCTTCTTTTGCAACTGTGCTGGTGCCGGTAACACTTCTTCTTATACCAATTGTGGATACTATCGCAGCCATTGTCCGCAGACTCAGAGAGGGAAGGACTATTCTCTCTCCGGACAGGGAACATATACATCACAAACTCCTTGAGATGGGCTTGAGTGAAAAAAAGATAATCGCCCTTATTTATAGTGTGTGTTTTTACTTAAGTATTATTGCAGTCACCTCCGTGGTGATGCCAAAGGAATCAAATGTGTATCTTATCCTGATTGTCTGGATAGGGATAATGATGGGTTACGGTTTTATACACTACCTGAACACAAGGAAAAAAGTGGTCCGGGTTATCGAAAAAGCTCAAAAGAAGAATTCTGCGTAATTTTGCAAGAAGAGTTGCTTCAGGAAGAGTTCTTTATACTAACCGGAACTCTTTCAGTTTGCGATGAAGTGTTTTTCTCCCGATCCCGAGAAGCTCGGCTGTTTTGGTTTTATTCCCTTTCTGAAAATGTAACGTATTCCGGATTATTTCTTTTTCCGCCTCCTCAAGGGTAATTCCCATTGAAAGTTTAATGTAGTTATCAGAATCAGCTTGAATGTATGAAGGCAGATCGCCGATTGAAATGAAATTCCTTTTACACATAACCACTGAACTCTCAATACAGTTTCTTAGTTCCCGTACATTCCCAGGCCAGGAGTAATTATAGAGATTGTTTTTTGCTTTTGGATTTATCCCTTCGATGTTTTTTCCATTTTCTTTGGCAAATTCCTTAATAAACGCTGCGATAAGAAGGGAAATATCCTCTTTTCTCTCACGAAGAGGAGGTATATTCACATTTACAACATTAAGCCGGTAGTATAAATCTTCTCTGAAATTTCCATTCCTGATTTCTTCCATGAGATCTTTATTTGTTGCGGAAATAAGGCGGATATCAACTTTTAGTGTTTCCTCACCGCCTACGCGTTCAAAGCTTTTTTCCTGGAGTACCCGCAGGATTTTTATCTGGATATTCTGATTTATCTCACCGATTTCGTCGAGGAAAATCGTTCCACCGTCGGCAAGTTCGAACCGGCCTTTCTTTGTTCCGATTGCTCCGGTAAAGGATCCCCGTTCATGACCAAAAAGTTCGCTTTCCAGAAGGGTTTCTGATAAGGCGGCACAATGTACTTTGATAAAAGGCTCATTCCTCCTGGGAGAATTATAATGAATTGCGTCTGCGATGAGTTCTTTCCCGACACCGCTTTCCCCGGTAATAAGAACCGATGCTTTGGTAGGTGCAACCTGATTCACTACCTGGTATATTTTTTTCATTTGAGCGCTTTTCCCGATAATAGAGGGAAATTGTTTCTTTTTTTCAAGTTCTTCCTGAAGGGCCCTGTGTTGGAGTACGAGTTCTCTGTTAGAGAGAGCTCTTTTTACAAGGAGGGAAAATCGATCAAGATTTATCGGTTTCGTAAGAAAATCATACGCTCCATTGCGCATAGCTGTCACAGCGGATTCTATGGTTCCGTGACCGGTAAGAATGATGACGGGAATCGTTGGATATTCCGCAACAACCATTGTGAGAAGTTTCTCCCCTGAAAGCTTGGGCATTTTAAGGTCGGCAATGACCAGATCTATATCTTTTGATTTTATTTGTTGATATGCATCGTCCCCATCTGCTGCCAAAAAAACATTATAACCGTCAAGTTGCAGGGTTTTCCCAAGTCCTTCACGGATATTCTTTTCATCGTCAACTACAAGTACATTGAATTTCATTCCGTACTCCTTTTCTCTGAAAATTCAAGCAGCTTTCTGATCTTTTGGGGGACCGGGAAATAAAGGATAAAGCTTGTTCCCATGCCTTCTTTTGATTTTACTGAAATTTCACCCATATGATCTTTTATTATTTTAAAGACAAGGGTTAAACCAAGTCCTGATCCGAAATCCTTTGTTGTAAAATAAGGTTCGAAGATTTTATCCTTTATCTCTTCCGGGATTCCGGTTCCATTATCTGTTATTTCAAGGAACACTCTTTCATCTTCCATTCCTGTTTTTATGATCAGTATCCCGCCGTCGGGCATCGAAGACATGGCGTTTTGAATTACGTTTAGAAGTGCCTGTTTGATGTATTTTTCATCCATCTCGATAAAAGGAATTTTCCCGAGTTCCACCTGAAGCTCAATATGGGCTTCATCAAGTTCGTATTTAAGAAAATGCAATAATTCCGTTATGAGAACATTAAGATCCTTTATCTCCGGCTTTGAATCCATGGGGCGTACGGCAAAAAGAAAATCAAGAACGACTCTGTTTAACCGGGTGACTTCTTCATTTATTACGTTCAAAGCATCTTTAATCTCTACTGTTTCTATCATTTCCTTTTCTTTGATTTGTTTTTGTATAAGTTGTATGTGAATCCCTATTGAACCCAATGGATTTTTAATTTCATGGGCAACCCCCGCGGTGAGGGTGGTGAGAGCCGCAAGGCTTTCTGCTCTTCGCAGCCTGACCTCTTTCGTTCTCTTTTCCGTTACATCCTCGATATGAATCAGATTTCCCTGAACCTTTTTATCTCTCACAAGGGGCATAAGACTGCATGCAATTGTACGTACATGTCCATTCCCTACTGTAATCTCATGATCCGATATTTTTTCCTGTTTCATGAGGGAATCGAATAAGAAAAATGAAATTTCCTGATCGGTTATAACTTCCCATACTTCTTTATCCAGTATATTCCCATGTTTAAAAGGAAAGAGGCGTTTGGATGCTTTATTAGCGAGGAGAATCTTATGATCCTTATTTGTAACGATAAGACCGTGTTCAAGAGAATAGAGTACTGTTTCAAGCAATTCATTTTCTCCCGATATGTTCGAGAGAATCTCTTTTATCTGATGAGTATCGAGTTTGTCTAATTTTTCAAGCGCTTTTTTAACAAAATTTTTCATACGAGTGCTTTCATTTTATAAAAAAGACTTTCAATAACATTTTTAGGATTCAGGTTTAATAATTCATATTCACGGACAGAATCCCTCAAAATATTACCCCAGCGTTCTATCTGTTCAAAGCCAAGATGTTCAAAATATACTTTATGTAATACCTTCTGAAAAACATGAGTGAGTTCCTCTGCAAAACTAATTAAGGCTGTTTTTTCCTGTCCCATGGCGAAAAGTTCCGACATTTCTTCGAGGATATCCGTTCCGTGAGTATCCTCTGAAAGAACGAGTTCAATGTATTTATGTGCAAGAGATTTAAGGATCATCGGATTCATATTCTGCCAGGACATAAAGTATTCCCGCAGGGATTCAAAATCATCGGTTTCATCTTTAAAAATCTTTTTAAGAATCTTTTTAATTTCTTCCCGTGATCGTTCTGCAAAATGATAAGGACGAAGGCGTGAAAGAATCGTTTGAATAATAGCACCTCGCCGCGTCGTGAGGAGTATGATAAATACATTTTTAGGTGGTTCCTCAAGTAATTTAAGAAGTGAATTCCGGGAAGAATCAAGCATCTTATCCGCTTGTTCAATAATAATGATCTTGTTTTTTTGTGAGGTTGATAAATGAACCCAGTATATTGCTTTACGTATATGATCAATGGGAATATTATTTGTTTTTACATCAACCGATATTTTCTGGCATAAGAGGACAATTTCCTTCAATTTTTTATGGGGAAAATCAAGGGTAAAATCCTTCTTTTCTGCAAGAATATCAAGGAATTCCTCTATTTCCTGGATTGATGATCGTACGCGTTTTATTTTTGTATTCTCTTCGCCCCAGAGCACCGGATCAAATCGTTTAAGCAGCTTTCTTACGGCACGAAGGAAAAGAAATCTGGTGGATATGGTTTTTGTTTGCTCAAATACATGGGCAGATGCTGATATTTCCACACTAAAATCCCTGAAACCGAGAAGAAGAAGACTCGGGTGTAAAAGAAGCCGATGCATCTTGCACGAATGACATGGACACGACCACCCTGCGTCTCTTTCACAACAAAGAACCCGTGCCGTTTCCAGGGCGGCAGAGAGTTTTCCCGTGTGAGGTTGTCCATAGAAGAGAATAGCAGGTGGGAGCCTTCCTGTTTTGATTTCAGAGACAAGAGTAGTGATTGTCTTTTTTTGACCGATAATATTATCAAACATAATGTATAAACTTGTCTGTTTCCTTAACCTTGGGTAACCTTTATTAAGAGCGGCTTAATTAATTGGGCAATAAAACTGTCACTCAAGAGCTGCTCGACATTAATGAAAGGAAGCCATGTAAGCCAGGATAGAAGAAAAATGAAAACGGCGATCACAAGAAAGGCTTCCACGAGACCGAGTAAAAAACCAAGCGCTTTATCTAGTTTATCTAAGTTAAACTTTTCAAAAATGTTATGAATTACTCCCTCCAATATCTTGATTATAATATAAATAACGACAAAGCATCCCAAAAAAGCTACTATCTGACTCCACATCCCCAAACCGGTATTTTGTTCCAACAATTTCCCAATGGGGCCGGATAAAAAGATAGCCCCGGCAATACCGCCAATGAGTGCCGCCATGGAAAGAAACTCATCAACAAATCCTTTTAAAATACACCTTACGGTAATAATGATAGTAATTATGATTATAATGATATCAAGTATAGACACAATCGTACTCCTTTGCCCGTTGCTAAAATTCACTTTTAAAAAATAATAAAACTTTTTTGTTTTAAGAAATTATCTTATTAAACACAAAATTTAAGTAGTAACTCTATTATTGCGTTTAAAGCATTTACTTCCCCAATCGACCTGGCCTTTTCTTTCATCTGATCTCTTTGACCTTTATTATCTAACAGATTCCTAATAGTTTCAAGAAGCTTTTCACTTAAGTGGGGACTCTCCTCCACCAAACATGAGATCCCCAGGGATTGAAACAGCCGGGCGTTTCGAATCTGATCGCCTCTTGAACTTGAAAGAGAGAGGGGAATAAGAATTGATGGTGTTTCTGCTGTTGCGCATTCCCATAGTGTATTTGCCCCCGCACGGCTTACAACGAGATCGGCTGCCGCGAGAATGTGGGGGAATTCCGAATCAAAAAATGGCACGGGAAAATAATTTTTTTTATCGGATTTTTGAAAATGTTTTTGCCCCATTTGGTGTACAACAAAACAAACTTTGGTGAGTTGATCCAGAATTTGTTCAATGGCTTTATTAATAGCGAGGGCCCCAAGACTTCCTCCGAGTATAAGGAGGACTTTTTTTGAGTCCCCGCACCCGAGGATTTTCCTGCCTTCTGCGGAATCCCCTTTTACTATACTTAAACGGACCGGATTTCCCGTATAGATTATCTTGTTTTGCATTTTACCTGAAAAAAAACAGGATGTCTCTTTATATGATATACAGATTTTTTTCACAAAAAATGCATTAATCTTTGTTGCTATTCCCGGATCGAGATCCGATTCGTGAGTAATGACAGGAATCCGCAATAGGAATCCTGCGATGACTACGGGAACACTGACATATCCCCCTTTGGAAAATATAACGTGCGGCTGCTCTCTTAATAAAATAATAAAAGCCGAAACAATACCCGCAATAACATTAAAAATATCGATGACATTACGGAGGGAGATATATCTTCTCATTTTTCCCGCGGGAATTTTATAAAACCGGATACCCCACTTCCTCATAAGGTCGTTTTCCATCCGTGAATAGGATCCGATCCAGAGTATCTTCCCCTCCCATCTTTTTTTTAATTCCTCTATAACAGCCAGACCGGGGAAAATATGTCCTCCGGTACCTCCTCCTGCGAACACAATAGATTTTTTCATGAATTTTTTCGTTCTCATTCTCACGTCTTCATCCCGGGATTATATCTATAAATTTTTATCAGCGCATAATCTCATAAGGTAATGCCGGTTTATGCCCCTGGCTTTTCCTGTCAAAAGAAAGCCGCCGCTGTTCTGTGAACGGACTTTGCAGGCAGGCTTTTACTTTTATTTTATCATATTACACTTGATAAATTGTAGTTATTGATTTATTTTGTACTATACCATGAGAATAATAATTTTTTCAATGCTTATATTTTTAATTCTTGTAAATGTGCATGGCCAGGGAACTTCATTTGGCGATTTATTCGGATTAAATGAAAAAGATTATAACACCCTTTATGAGGATAGTGAAATTTCCAGGGTCATCAGAAAGGATGAACTCCCTGTACTTATGCCGAATATTAAGTCTAAAATACGTATTTTAGAAGAGATTAAAGAGATTGATCCGACAATCGGTGTTGAAATAATTTTCCATTATACAAAGACGAATAATCTTTCCGATGATACTCATAAAAATTTTGTCACTGTATATAATATCCTGCAATCAATAAGTACTCTTAAAGGGATTGAGTATTATTCTGCAAGTCGAAAGAGAATGCGGGTATTTTATAAAGATGCCTATGTCATCGAATCTGTGGACAATAAACAGAGAAAAGATGATCCTGTTTATGAGACTATTCCGGAACAAAGTGAACTTTTTTCTTATTTTAAAGATTCATCCTTTGGAAATTATGTGGGTCATATTGAATATTTTTATGATAAAAACACATTTTTAATGGAAATTGAAAACAGTACACAGATATGGTATACATTTATTCCAATGGTCGATCCCGGGAATTTAAAAAGTTATATCATTGTCATTCCCATTGGGAATGAGATTTTCTTTTACGGATATTCATGTCTTCGTACAATTAATATTTTTAATATGGCAGAAACGAGAATCGACTCATTTTATAACAGGATAAAAGCGCTCTATAACTGGTTTCAGCCGCGTTATAAATAAAATTTTTAAGTATAATCTTATTACGATTATATTTGATTTTTATCTATTGATGGACATAAATGCATTGCATAAATTTAAAAAAGATTTATACTAGGAACAAGATATATGAAAAATGATTTTATTGGGCTTGAGCTTGGATCGATAGAGACACTAGACTCGAAAAATGTTATTTACCGCCGCGGTGATTCGGGGGATAATAAACCGATTTATTATATCATGGCAGGATTGGTAAAAATTGAATATAAACTCCCCGGTGACATTCATTTTAAATATTATCTTCAGCCTAATACCCTCTTTGGAATAGAAGAAGCCATTGGTAAAATCGGAAGACTCTCCGATGCAACTGCCATGGAAACAACAAAACTGTACAGTTGGGCGCCGGACTTTTTTTTTCAGGCGACGGAAAGTTCCCATCGCCTTGCAATAACGTCAATCAGGAGTTTATCGCGGCTCCTCCGTATACTAAATTCCGAATATGGGGATCAGCTTGCACAATTAAAACAACACATTCACATGCTGCCCGGAGAGAGCATGGATATTCCCGAATTGAACCTGAAAGATGATGAAACAGAGGAAATCACTAATCCACGGTTTAGAAAATTATTTATGGACAAACAAATAATTATAAAAGAGGGTGAAATTCTTGACCAATTATTCTGGATTTTAAGGGGAGAGGTCTATATCGCTAAAAAAATGGAAAAAAAATACAAGGTACTCGCTAAAGTGGGAAAAGGAGAACTCCTCGGTGAAATGAGTTTTTTTGATAAATCTCTGACCAGTGCCACAGTGATTGCTGCCGGGGAGGTCGAAGCCCTTGTTTTTTCACGACAGAATTTTAAAGAGATATTTTTTACTAATCCCAAATGGATAAAACAACTCTTATACTCCCTTTCAAAACGGGTTGTACAGATGGTGAGTAAACTCTCTAAGTCAACTCTTTGAATTTAGATAAAAATGAAAGAAACTCCTCTTCTTATTTTTTAGTCTTCCTTTTTGGGGGCTGTTTTCTTTTGCTTTTTGCGATTTTTTTTTGTTCAGGTGTCTCACCCATTATACTCATCAGCCATGTTATATGTGTTGCGTCAGTAGTGAAAAATTGAACACCTATACCTTGATGAATAATAACTCCTTTACGATCATGTTCTTTTTGAAGCCTTACAACATATGCTTTCCCGATATTGTATCGTTTGCCTTTCTTTTCTATTTCTATTTCTATTCTGTCACCGACCCTGAAAAGACTAATATCATCCACAATAATAAAAACACCGCCTATGGAAATATTGAGACTGTTAAACACCATTTCATTGTATCCGCCGCTACGTGTGGGACATCGGACAATAATTGTGAGCTTGAGTTTCTTCCGCTCGTTTTTTCTCCGCTCCGAACCGGCATCTTCGATCATGGTTTTCCGGTTTACGTTAAAATAAAGACCATATTTTTTTATAAATGGCCGGATAATATAAACATAAAGAAAAATTACACCTGAAAAAAGCCCGGTGATGCTGCAGAGAAGGATGAAGAGGGTTACAATAATACTCCCGGACTGATCACCTATCATCTCATTATCTTCAAGATACACATATTTTTCTTCGGTGCTGTCAAAGTTGAGGACCTGCTTTTCGGGGGCATTTGTTACTTTTTCAAAGGCAATCTCATCAAAATAAGCGATTCCTGTCACAAGATTTCCGTAAAAACCAAGTCTGGCTATAATTGCGAGTTCCTTTTGACGCGGACCAGTCTTTCCGTAGACTTCTACATAGACCCATTTATCGTTTGATTCTTTTATTGATTCGGAGGAACCTTTTATTCCTAAAATCGTGATATTCGCGCCGATGGGGGCTCCCTCCACTTTTTTTGCTTTGATCCATCCGGAGAGTCTGTAAAGTGAATCGGGCTTAACATTGACCCACTGGATAATTTTAGAATCATTCGGCTGAATATTTGCGATGCCAAAGGATTTTTTACCTTTATAAAATTCTTTGTCAGTTACATAAAAACGAACTGCCTGATTATTATTTAAGAATGCTTCCGTATTCCATTGAGTAATATATCCGCTGCTCTCGAATTCGAAACTCCCGTTTTGTACAATATTATCCGCTTCCGCATAACATAAAAAAGAAATAAACAGAATGAGGTGCACAATTCCGGTTTTTTTTATCATATTAATAAATCCTTATGCTATGAGCCAATTGCAAAAATCCGATAGTCGTTGTGGAGTTTTTACAATTGGTTTCGGAGTATTTTTATTTTCTTATATTAAAAGGAAATAAAAATACTCCACATTTGTAAAGATTGGTTTTTGCACGAAATTGGCGAGAGTACTCTCGTCAGGTATTCTTTACATGATCCTCCTCTTATAAGTATATATATATTTATATAGTCGTCAAGATCATGAAGTGAACAGAGGAATAAAGTTATGCCCCGATGATATTTTACTATACATTTTTCCCTGTTTTTGATATAATCTATGATCATGAATCTTAAAAAATTCTATATAATCCCTTTGATTCCGGTTTTTATCATGTTTTTTTGTATTTTCGCTCTTTTCATATATATAAGAATAGAGGTAAATTCAAAATATAAAGACCGTATTTTTACACCGGATTCGGTGCCTGAAAGAAAAGTCTGTTTGATCCTTGGTGCAAGTATCTGGGGCAATAAGCCGTCTCACGTACTTGAGGACCGTCTTCTCGTTGGAATTGAATTATACAAACTCCGGAAAGTCCGAAAATTTATCGTTTCAGGAGACCATGGGACCTCTTATCACGATGAAGTCAATACAATGAAACAGTATCTCCTGGCATCAGGGATAGATGAGGATGATATTTTTATGGACCATGCCGGTTTCCGGACATATGATTCATGCTTCAGGGCTCAGGCGATTTTCGGATTGGATGAGTGTATCATTGTCACAAATGAATTCCATTTGCCACGGGCCCTTTATATTGCCTGTGACCTGGGACTTGATGCAGTGGGTGTTCCTTCCGATTTACGACCCTATAGTACGGCTTTTAAAAATAAATTCCGCGAGTTTTTTGCACAATACAAAGCGTTTTTAGATATAAGAATAGTAAAGCCTCAGCCGCGGTTTTTGGGACCGATGATCGATATTGATGGAAAAGGGGTCGTGACCCAGGACTAATTCCGAAAAAAAGGATAGACAGAATCCTTGAATCCTGTCTACCCCTCCTGTCTAAAACATATTTTTTCTAACAGAACCGATTTATGAGCCCCACATAATACTGACTGATTAAGAGTGCATCAACAATATCAACACTGTTATTACAATTTGTATCGGCTTTTGAAATATCAAAATTGGCCGGATTTAATCCGACATAGTGTTGGGCGATGAGCAGGGCATCTACAATGTCGATTGACCCGTTATTATTAACATCACCCAGGTTCTGGGGTGGATTTGTCGGTGCCTGTGTTGATAAAATTGTCGGTGCTGTTGTCGGTTCGGGAGTTGTTGTTCCGCTCCCATTGACACTACAGGTAAATGAGTTGGTAGCGAGTCCTGCTCCCCCCTGCCAAATCTCGAAACCTGCTTCGATATCCATCATATACCATCCATTCTGAATATAACCTCGTGATATGGCATCTTCGATAAAAGGCTTATAATCAATATTTATCGATGACCTGGAGCCATTTATTCTATAGGTGATAAAATTCCAGCCGATCCGTGAATACCAGACAGACCAGCTATACCCGCCGATATTTGCGGTTCCGATCTGAGATCCCCCCGGTTGGACGCTTCCATTGTGATTAATCCAGATCATCAGTTCTGCACCATCAGGATCACCTGGTGTGGAATTTGTTCTGAACCAGGCTTCGGTGGTGACATTATAAGCACCGGTCCCCGGTGCAGAGGTGCTCCAGTCTATTGTCGCACTCTGGATTTGAGATATTGCGATAGGCATATTACTGTTATCCGTACAATCCTCCCAATGACAGCCTTTAAAAAGGGAAGGGTATGCTGCGGGAGAACCACTGGTACTCAGATTGTGATTAGAGGTTGTAACAGTAAAACTGGTGCCATTGACATCAATGCACTGGGCAGTATCTGCTCCCCAAATATTATTCTGAGCCATGTATTCATTACCATTGACACTCAGATAGTCCCACTTCCCGCATATCACTTCGGAAAAAGCAAAACTATTTACCAATAATAAAACACAGATCACAAGCCGGGAAAATGCACTTTTTTTCATCTTTTTTACTCCTTTACTTTTAAGTTTATTTTTTTTGTCCTTTTTTTAAGAGGACAATGTTTATAAAAAAATCTGCTTTTAAACACTCAGCGTTCACCATACAATTGTCGGGAATTAACTCTCCTGATTATAAAATCAGGGATTCAAATAATTTCCAGTACAATAATCAGGTTATTATTAAAGATTATTTAAGGTGTATAGTTTATCATACGGGGGGTGGGTTGTCAATTCTTTTTTGAAACAGTACTTTTTCCTTGTATTTTGCTCATTATTTGTTTTATAAAGAATTAAAAAAAGGTTTTTTAGCCTTCAAAATCTCAAATAGATAATTAAAGTTATTGCAATCATTAAAATTCTTAATTATACTAATTTCAATAGCAAAAATCACCCGTGTTTCCAGTCAAGAGCTATTCGTTGCAAAATGGAAATTTACTTAAAATCAAGGTGATAATATGAAAACCATTTAACGGAAAGATAATATATAACTCCAATGAAATCTTTTACAATTTTGCTTTATGTGTCCGGGAAAGATAACCCGGAGATTTTGAAGAAATCATTAGAAGATTTGTATACTATTCGAATACAAAATTCTCTTACTCAGATTGATTTTATTTATGATCTCATAATAATTGATTTATCAGGGATTTTAAAGGAATTTGACACGCTCCGGTTTTTTAAAGAGAAGAACAACCCTGTCACAATCCCTGTGCTTGCTGTCATTTCGCCCCACGAGACGGAAGCAGCGAAGAGATATTTTGATTATATCGATGAAGTCATAATCCATCCCGTCGAAAAGGATCTTCTTCTTTTCCGTGTTAAAAATCTTCTGAATCGGCAAAGTCTCGTGACTCTGCTGAAACAGAAAACCCTTGATCAGGACACTTTTATGCAGGCGCTGGTCCATGATATCAGGAATCCGGTGAACCATATCTCTAATTTTATTCATCTGATGAAGAAAGAACTCGCACCGGCAGAGGGAAGTACTCCCGGCAAGTATTTTGAAAGAATTACTTCGGGTCTCAATAAAATAACCGAATTAGTCGACTCATTATCTGCTTTTTTTAAAATGGATTATAAAAAAATCGAATTATCCCGGATTAACCTTAAAAGTGTCTTCGAACTTATTCAAAATGAATTAGAGGAAGATATTAAAAAATACCACGGAACAATTACATTGGATGTAAAGATAAATGAGTTCTATACTGATATCTCATTATTTAAAATCATTTTCACGAACCTGATTTTAAACAGTTTACAATTCAGAAGAGAAGAGAGTATCCCGGTTATCAATATTTGCGCTTATCCGGCCGGGGATTCTACAATCATCAAACTCAAAGATAATGGTATCGGCTTTTTTCATCAACAGATTGATAAAATCGGCAGACCTTTTGAACGATTGCATATACGGAAAGGTGATAAAGGAATCGGACTCGGATTGTATACGGTGAAACGGATTGTAGCCATATTAAAAGGAACAATGGAAGTCGAATCAATCTATGGCCAGGGGACAACCTTTACCATAACATTCTGAATTTCATTTATTAATATGTTTTAATTTATCCCAGAGTGTTTTTCTATCAATCCCTAAAATTTTTGCGGCTTGTGTTTTGTTTCCTTTTACACTGATCAACACTCGCTGCATATATTCTTTTTCCACTTCTTCCAGGGTTTTATTTATTGCTATTCCTTTGAGGGCGGAGTAGCGCATATATTCAGGCAGATCATTGATATCAATCGTATCATCATTCATTGTCACCAGCATCTGAATAACATTTTCCAATTCTCTTACATTCCCGGGCCATTTATATTTTTGTAATGCGTAAAATGCGTTATTTGATATTTGAGGGACCGGTTTCTCGAATTCTTTTGAATATTTATTTAAAAAATAATTTATCAATAACAAGATATCATCCTGACGCTCTCTTAAGGGGGGTAATTCTATGGAAATGACATGAAGGCGGTAATAGAGATCTTCCCTGAATAAATTATTTTCTATTAATGTTCTTAAATTTTTATTAGTAACGGCGATAATCCGGAGATTTATCTGAATCGGAGTTCTGGAACCGATCATATAGAATTGTTTTTCCTGAAGCACTCGTAATAATTTAACCTGCATATTAAGACTCATCTCGCCGACTTCATCTAAAAGAATCGTCCCATTATTGGCTGTCTGAAAAAATCCCTGGCGGTTTTCATTTGCCCCGGTAAAAGCCCCTTTTGCATACCCGAATAATTCACTTTCTATGAGTGATTCCGGAATACCACCGCAGTTAACAGGAATAAAGGAAGAACTTTTATTTTTTGATGAATAATGAATGGCTCTGGCAACCAATTCCTTCCCGGTACCGCTTTCGCCTGATATTAAAATCGTTGCCATTGTCTGGGATGCTTTTTCAATAAGATTAAATATGCCTTGCATCTTCGGAGACTCGCCGATAATCCCGAAACGGGAAGAACCTTTGTTTTCGATGGTAATATTTTTTTTATTAATGATTTTTTTTGCGACCCTGTTTACAATTTCTATGATTTTTTCCTGGGTAAAGGGTTTTGTAATATAATCCGAGGCACCCAATTTCATCGCTTCCACGGCAGTCGAGACCGTCGTGTCTGCTGTTAAGACAATTACTTCGGTTTGATGCGTATTCTCTTTAATGTGCTTAATTATATCAAGGCCTGAGATAATGGGCATATGGATATCGACGATGGCAATATCAAAGGAATCATTATTGATGAAATCCAGGGCTTTTTCCGTATCTGTTGTGGCGATAACTGTATATCCCTCGGGAAGTAAATAGGCATTAATTATTTCGTTATTTTCAAACTCATCATCGATGACTAATATTTTTATTCCCTGTCGTTCCATTCAAGATACTCTCATTAGAAGCTATGGATTGAAATCTCCCGAAGTGTTACAAAATTCCCCGGTTTTGTAAAGTCATTTTTCCATAATTCAGGAATAAATACATAGGATAACTATAAGAAAATCGGAAATACCATTAAATCCCGGTATCCTCATGAAGGGGGAGAAAAATATCAAAGGTAGTTCCCATCCCTTTTTTTGATTTAACAGTAAGTGTCCCCCCTTCCTGTACTATAAGATAACGGACAAGAGCAAGTCCCATCCCGGTGCCATCAGGTTTTGTCGTAAAAAAGGGTTGAAATATTTTTGAAATATTGTCTTCATCGATACCGGAGCCTGTGTCTGAAAATGAAATCCATATACATTTTTGTTCTTTCTCATTTTTTCCCTGTTTCCAGCTATAATCTGCAGAAATTGCGATACTCCCGCCATCCGGCATAGCCTGGATTGAATTTAAGATCAAATTCCCGAGAATTTGATTGAAACGGGAGGGTTCTGTCCATATGATTATGTCGTGGGGGGGAAAATGAACAGAGATTTCATAAATGGATTTCTTTACAAAAAAATGTATTGCTTCATTAATTAAATCCTTCAAATTGTGATTTGTTCTGCAGAGTGTCCCTGTTTTCATATAGTTCATATATTGATCGGTCATTTCTCTTATCCGGGTCATTCCGTCTTTAAATGATGTCAGGATGGTCTCTTTATCAGCATATTCTATGAGTCCGAATAGAAACGTGAGGATATTATTAAAATCGTGAATTATTCCTGCCGAAATCAGTAAATTCAACTCCGGTTCATTTGCCAGAGGTGATTTTTTCATCGCTTTTTCAAGGTATAAAAATCGGATAATATCTTTATACGTAATGATTCCATAAAAATGATGATCTTTAAATACCGGAAGTACCAAATGATCATTTCTCTCCATTATCGAGAGAAGTTCATTCAGGTCTGTGTTATAATCAATTTCAGGTTTCGTGGAAACACAATCTATCACGAGTTTATGAGCATAGGTAACAACATCCGAGAGAGTTAATATCCCGATAAACTTATCATTTTTATCCTGTACAACTAGATATTTATGAGATGAAAGTTTTTTTTCTATAGCCGCAGTGCTTGTGTTGGGCAGGACAGTGACGTATTTGACCTGTGCTATAGTACCGGTGATCAACCGTTTAATTCTCCTTTTATATTGCTCACACTGATATTGAGTTTAAAATTAACATTTATCGCTTCTCCCTTTGTAATATTAGGAAAAACATGTTCTTCCAGAATAGAAAGGATTTTATGAGCAGGTAATTTACATAAAATTTTTTTGTTTATGAGGATTGCTTCGATGACATCATACTGATCCTCTTTAAATTCGATAAATTCAAATTCATCCGGGGCGATGAGTTTAAACGCCTGGGATACACCCTGAATTCCCTGGGGGTATTTTTTCGCAAGAATCAGGATATCTGTTACCGGCGGCAGTTTTACCGCTTCGAAATCCAGGGTTACATTATAATTACTCTGATATTCTTTATTCATCACTTCCTCTTTGGTCATAAAGTATAGTTGGAGTATGGTGTAAAAAATCAAGAATTTCAAGAGATTAATTTAAAAATGGTAGTAAGAGTTGTGAATACTTTTTTTAATATGAGGTGGTTGGTTCCATTTTTATTGATAGAGTGCTGGAAGTATAAGAGTAAGCTGTAGTAAACTGTGAGTGTAATCAGGGAGGAGTAATGTATGAAAATAAAGTTTTGGGGATGCCATGGAAGGCGCGGAACTTATCGTTTAATCTTCCACTAAGGAAATCTTTTTCGCGCTTTTTACGAATAAAATCGGGGGATGATTATCGTAGCGCTCAAGCTCCCTGTCAAAAAAATATTCGTCAAAATTAAAAACTTTGCTTTTTTCTTCCTTAATGAATGTTCCTGGTAATCCGAGAAGAATGAGACTTGTATTCTCCGAGACTCGCTCGATTGTTTTATGTATCGGCTCTTTTGAATATGGTTCCAGGAGGATATCCCCTTTTAACCGTGATTTTAAGAGGAGGGCTTTAAATTCGGATAACACATCACTTTCTTTTTCCTCCGGTTCCAGTACATAAATGATTCTGATAGTTATGTCCTGTCTGGAGATATAACTCACGGAATTGTAGATGATGTAGGCGAGAAAAAGCATGAGATTCCCATTCATCTCACTTTTCCACCAGATATCGAGATGTGTAAACGAAGAGAGGTGCTCTCCGTTTTTTAAAATGAGTATATTTTTTTCAAGCCGGAGGAGAGTCTTTACAATTTTTGTCGTATTGAGCTCCTTTTCATATTCGATAAGCAGGGTGTTTGGAATAATTCCCCCGGGGTGTGATATTTGGATACTGCTTAAGATTCCGGAGGTCGGATTACTATTGACAATGAACCCTAAAGGAATGGAATACCGGGTCGCGTTAAATTCCTCGACTTCACTCTGGTCCGAAAAAATAATATTCATATTGACAAGTCCCTTGAAGGAGGCGATTTTATCCGCGAGATTTGCTATCTGTTGAGGACAGTTTTTCTTTCCGTTAAAAGCGATCGCCGTGACGATAGGTCTCCAGTTTTTAGCACCCTGGACAATTTTTTTCAGGGATTTAAGTCCCCGTGTCATAAACTCAAATACGACCCCCCACCAGACACCCTCAAGTTTTTTCTTCGATTTGTATCGCAAAATGAGTTTGAAAATAATAAATTGTGAAGTGAAAATAATTAAGCCGATGAGCCAGTTAAAAAGAATAATCGCGATGAGGGAAGAAACAAATCCATATAAAGAAATCATCCAGTTTCCCCTGGATGTGGGCCGGAAGGTCGGATTTCCGCTTATTCTTTCCAGAAAAGCGGCGAAATTTACCCACCCATACACGATGAGGTAGCAGATACCGACGATCATGGCTGCGATGTTTATATTTCCGATCCAGATAACACTCATACCGATGACAAATGTCAGCAAAGATGCGAACCGTGGTTCATTTCCCCTTTTTATAAAATCATATTTCAGAAAATTAATCGCACGGGGAAGCAAATTATCCCTGGCCAGGGATTGGGCTGTCCGTGGTGCGGTCATAAAACAACTTAGAGCAGAAGAACTGGTTGCGAACAAAATACCGATGAGGACGATGATACCCAGGATATTTGACGGGAATTGTTCTTTGAGACCGAGTAAATCCGTAAGGAGAATTCCAAGGGGGCCTGAACCATTATATCCTGTTATTAATACGTTTTTATTAATAAGTGAATAAACAAAAGCGGAAAATAGATAAACAAAAAAAGTAATGATTATTGCGGTAAATGTTCCCCTGACAAGACTTTTTCTCGGGTCTTTTAAATCTCCGCTCATTCCCACACCGGCATCGATTCCCGTTACTGCGGGAAAGAATTGGGTAAATGAAAAAAAGAACAACCCAAGGGTAAGGGGTCTGTTTCCGAGAAGATTAATCTGTGGTATGGTTTCAAACACGGCTTTATTATTATGGTATAAATTGGTTAATGGGGAAATAAAAATAGTAATAATGCTGGATGCCAGAATAAAGAGTATCATCATCTGAATTTTCAGAGTAAAGTCCGCCCCGATCATGACAATAATAAAGAATATGATGAAAATGATGCTCGAAAGGACTTGTTTTTGCACTAATGCCGATGCCCCGGCTACTTCTGATAAAAAGGGGATATGCTGCAAGAGTGGTGCGATTATGGGCTGCAAAGGTTCGATAAAACCGATACAGTAAAAACCGATGGACGCGGCCTGGGCGATAAATAACTGGATACCGATAGAACCCCCGAACGCCTTCCCGAGAGACTTCTTGCTTAAGGCGTACATACCGCCGCCGCTGATGGTGTTCAGATTTGTGGCGCAATCTGAAAGTGAAAAGGCTGTTGAGAACGTGACAGTATGGGCCAGAATAATAATGAAAATAACCGGGATTAATCCTACATCCGCCGTTAACAGGGGAAGCAATAGAAAAAGAACTGTACCTAAAATAGCTTCGGTAGAAGGGATAAATACTCCCTTAAAAGTGCCGAATTTTTTTGTCATCTGATATCCTTTGAAACATTAATTTCGCTGCGAGAGTTTCCTGCAAATAATACCTTGCGAGTACTCTCGCCACATATTATTGGATTTTTGCAGGAGATTTATTATACTGACAATGGTTATAGTTGTCAGTATATATTTATCATTTTTATTATATTGCTTTGTATTGAATCTTTCTCTTCAACATCGGTTCTTTTCGAGACGATTTCGGCATTCGGTACTGTGGGACTTTCCACGGGAATTACATCAGCCTTAAAAGATCTGAGCAAGATGCTTTAAATTATGACTATGTTTGTCGGCAGGATAGGACCCATCACCCTTACCCTCTCATTAATTTCTTTTAAAAAAGTTTCGGGTATAATAAATCAACGGGAAAATAATATTTTAGCCGGATAAGGAGCAGTTATGGCGAATGAAAAAATCATGATTATCGGACTTGGACAATTCGGAATGAGTCTTCCGGAATCATTGTTAAGGGAAGGGCTGTCCGGAGATCTCCTGGTCATCGACAGGAATGAAGAGAGAATCCGGTTAATCCGGGACAGGGTGCAGAATGCAATTATTCTTGATGTCACAAATGGGAAACAGTATTTATTAATATTCTATAACCCTCAGGATAATGACCGTTATATATATAAGATATATCGCTAAAAATATACCCCCTTCCCATCTTTCTATTTTCCGGCCTTTCCCGGTAAAAACAAAAAGGAAAAGAAGTAAACTTGCCCCGATATTTACGAGTAAATCGAGAGGAGATCCTTTTTGAAGTGGTACCGGATAAATCGCCGCGGAAAGCCCAAGAATTAAAAATATATTAAAAATATTCGAACCCACAATATTCCCCACGGCAATATCCGTGTTCTTTTTTAAAGCGGCTGTTACCGAGGTTGCAAGCTCAGGCAGGGAAGTCCCGATGGAGATGATGGTGAGTCCGATTATTCTCTCGGGTATTTTAAGGTCCCTGGCGATCTCTGTGGCTGAGATCACAATGAGTCTCCCCCCTATAATAAGCCCTGCTATCCCGATGATTATATATAAAATTGATAAAGGAACCGGATAATGTTTGATAGACAATTCTTCGGTGATTTCTTCGGTTTTCAGGAGATAAAAAGTATATACAAGAAAAATGATGAAAAAAAAGAGGAACATTACTCCATCAATAAAGCCGAGTTCGGAATAGTCTTTTTTTTCGAAGAACATGTCGTTGATACTCAAGGTGACAACGAGAGCGGAAAGAAGACAAAGGGGAATTTCGATCCAGGTGGTATTCTTTTTTATAATCAATGGATAGATTATCGCGGAGATTCCAAGTATCACCAGGATGTTAAAAATGTTACTCCCCAGAATATTTCCCAGGGTAATTTCCGGACTTTTATTAAGGGAAGCGAATACATTCACCACAAGTTCAGGCGCGGATGTTCCGAATGCGACAATTGTCATACCGATCACTATGGGCGGAATACGGAGGCGATTGGCCAATGAGGATGCACTGTTTACCAGAAGATTTGCTCCGAAGATAAGAGGGAAAAAGCCTATACATAAAAGA
>JAFGRV010000428.1 GCA_016934975.1 Spirochaetales bacterium
ATTTATCTTATTCTTATTAATAATCATTATTATAATGAAATTTTTAAAAACCTCCGTGTCTAAAAAAATGGAGTGAAACTATGAACCCTTTAGAAGAAGAAAACCGCAAGCTTAAGCAATATATCGATATCGCCGGAGCAATCATTGTTGTCATCAATAGGAAATACCAGGTTACTTTTATCAATAAAGAAGGATGTACAATTCTTGGATATGATGAAGAAGAAATTCTGGGGAGTAATTGGTTTGATAATTTTATACCGGAAAGAATGAGAGATCGTGTAAAAAAGGTTTTTAACCAAATAATGTCTGGAGACCTGGACCCGGTAGAATATTATGAAAATCCTGTTATTACCCGGGATGGCAGGGAACTTCATATCGCGTGGCATAACTCGTATATAACAGATAATGATGGAAACCTTATCTCAACACTGAGTTCCGGATTGGATATCACCGAGGTGACAAGAACCAATGCAAACTTAAGGGCCATGATCGAGAATACGGATGATTATATCATGATAGCCGATAAAAACGGATTTCCGGCTATGTTTAATGAAAATTATAAGAAAATAATTGAAACAATCCTGGGAATCGAGATGAAACCGGGAATCAAACCTCATAAACAACTTGAGGATAAAGAATCTGTCGCTTTCTGGGATAATCTTCATAAAAGAGTTTTTACCGGTGAAAAGTTTATGATTGAATTTAATATTGAAGTCAAAGGGGTTATGCGGTATTTCGAATTCCGCTTTTATCCGGTTATTGAAAACGGAAATGTCGTTGGTTTTACCGAACATTCAAGGGATATAACAAAACAAAAACAGCTGGAGGAAAATCTCCGACATGCGGAGAAAATGAGGGTGATTGGACAGCTTGCCGGTGGTATTGCCCATGATTTTAACAACCAGCTCACCGGAATAATGGGGTGTGCGGATTTGCTTAAACAGAAACTCATCCACGATCCGGAATTATTCGAGATTGTCTCTACGATCGTAAAATCCGCATCAAGATCCGCGGAATTAACACAGCAGCTCCTGGCATTTGCGCGTAAAGGGAGCAAAATAACCACACAAATTCATATTCACACAATGCTTGAAGAGCTTATATCCATGCTCCAAAGGAGTATACAGAAAAAAATAAATATCAGCCTTCATGCTGATGCTGGTATGGATATTGTCGACGGAGATGCCTCTTTTCTTCAAAATGCTTTGCTCAATATTGCTTTAAATGCCCGGGACGCTATGCCCGGAGGGGGAGAATTCATTATAAGGACTAAAACCGAAGAGATTACAACCACAGATAACAGACTTTTGGATGTAACCCCTGGCAGCTATATCTGTATAGAGATGGAAGACCGGGGAACAGGAATACCTCAGGAGATTCTCTCCCGGATTTTTGAACCTTATTTTACAACTAAGGAAAATGGCACCGGCATGGGACTTGCCGCCGCCTACGGGAGTATAAAACAGCATGGCGGCACAATTAACGTAAAAAGTGAATCCGGAAAGGGAACTTGTTTTTCCGTCTTTTTACCATTAACTCCTCATATAACTCCTGTGGAAGAAAATCATGTTGATACCGGGAATGCATCAAAAAGTGAAAACCGTACAATAATGATTATAGAAGATGAAGAACATGTCCTTAAGGCAACATCCTTTATACTTGACCATTATCATTATAAAACAGTGGAATTTTTAGATGCGATCCGGGCTATCGAATATTATAAAAGCCATTATAGAGAAATCAATGTTGTTCTTCTCGATCTTGTCATGCCTGCCATTGATGGAGAAGAAGTCTTCGAGGAATTAAAAAAAATAAATCCGGAAGTCTCTGTCATCGTTATGTCCGGCTATAGCATAAATTCCCAGGTTCAGGATGTTCTCGATAAAGGGGCAAAAGGTTTTATTCAAAAGCCCTTTAAAGCTAAGACACTCATCGAACAATTAGCAACTATACGTTGAAGTCCGGTTGTATCATCTCAGGTTTGAGTATAAATAATTCCTTGACATACCATAGCCTCGTGAGTATACTCACCTAAAAAGGTGCATATCCTTGGGAGGGGAACGTGGCCGAGCAGCTGATACTAAAAAATTTACCTTTTATACGGGTGCTTCCAGCCTGGGCACAGGAGCTTTCGTATAAGTATCTTTCAAAAACCGCCAACCTCTACATAATCCATGGGAATATAATGGATTTTTTACCCCATAAACTGAACGAAGGGGAGTTCAATTTTGTTAAGATACAAAATTATATATCCGATGTTCTTTTCGGAAACAGGGATATTATTGTGTTTTATGATAGATCCTCGGGTATTAATTTCTGCACCCCTGATATGAAGCAGGATTATATACAGTTTATGAAAAATGGGAATGGAAGTGAGGACTCCGACGAAGAAGCTATTTTTACATCCAACCCCGTAAAAGCCTTCAGATTGCTTGAAAAATATTTTTATTCAAATATACCCAAGAAAATGAGAATCGTATTAATAATTGATTATGCGGAAACGATCATTCCGAATGCGGAAATCTCTCACTATTCGGAGGAAGACCGCTTTTGCCTTGTCACCCTGAACAGGTGGGCACATGATCCGATTTTTACACAGGGTGATATTTCCATCATTCTGCTTACGGAGAATCTGGGGGATTTAAGCCCGAGACTGGTCCGGGCTCCTGCAACAATAAAGGTTTTTATTCCTATTCCCGATCAGGTGGTCCGCCGCAGTTTTCTTTATTTTCTTGAACGAAAAGATAAATTACTCATGGATGAACGTCTTAAAATAGAGGATATGGCGAAAATCACTTCCGGTCTTAATCTGGTGAATCTGAATCAGCTTACAGCAGAATCCTATCAGGAATGCCGGGAAATTTCCCATGAATATCTGCGTCAGAAAAAAAAGGAGATTATCGAATCGGAAGCAGTGGGGTTGTTGGAATTTATTGAATCCGAGCATGACCTTTCGATGGTCTCCGGACATAACTTTGTAAGAAAACGGTTTAAAAGTGCTGCAAAAGCGATAAAGAGCGGCCGTTTCGATGTTCTCCCTATGGGATATCTTATTGCGGGACCGGTGGGTACCGGAAAATCTTTTATGGTCACTGCTTTTGCCGGGGAGATCGGTATTCCCATCGTGAAATTTAAAAATTTCAGGTCCAAGTGGCAGGGAGTAACAGAAGCAAACTTTGAAAAATGCCTTAACCTCCTTAAGGCCATGGCCCCCGTGGGAGTGATGATAGATGAAGCAGACGCATTTTTAGGAGACAGGAATCAGGATGGGGACTCGGGCACCAGCAACAGGATATTTGCCCAGGTTGCATCCTTTATGGGGAATACGGAATACCGGGGAAAGATTATATGGTTTTTAATTACCTGCCGTCCCGATCTTTTACCCATAGACTTAAAACGGCAGGGCAGGGCAGAAGAACACCTGGCTCTTTTTTACCCCGAAACAATAGAAGAAAAAGAGCATCTTTTTAAAACTCTCATAAGAAAACTCGATCTGAAAATACAAAAAGTAAATATAATAGATCTTTTCCGCCGGTATAAATTTGATTTTTCCGGTGCCGATCTTGAATCCGTTCTCATCCGGGCAAAATTTCTTTCAGCCATGAAAAGCCATATTTTCATCACAAAAGGCGACCTGGATGAGACAATACGGGATTTTATTCCTCCGGCATATCCGCATGAGATAGAATTACAGAATCTTGTCGCAGTATTAGAGTGTACCAGCAGAGAAATGGTCCCGAAGCGGTTCCAGAATCTGGAGAGGGGAAAACTTGTGTCGGAAATAAAACAACTGAAAATTCTCCTGGGAGAAAAAGTGTCCTTATAAGATTCTCTTATAAAATAAGACTCTCTTAGAACGAGAACGTCATCCCCCACACCGGGTAATATAAAAAGTAGTCGGTACCGGGGAGCTCGGGAAAGAGATTTCCCGTACACTGAAACCCGGCAGACGCAGCAATCTGAAATCCCCGGACTATCATAACCCCCAGCTCTATATTTATTTCACCAAAAAAATCCATATGCCGGGGAGAACGACGCAGGGTTGATACACTTCCTCCTGCCCCGGCAAGCAGGTTGACACCAAGGGTAAAGCGCCACAGTTTTAATTCCTGACCCAGGAGGAGACCTGCAAATAATCCCCCGTAAATATCTTCATATTCTTCTTCAATGAGTTCGCTGCTGCTCATAAGAACAGATAAAAACCCCC